>CAXYKQ010000297.1:0-8587 GCA_964277835.1 uncultured Edaphocola sp.
GCATTAGGTATGTTAGGTACCCGGTACACGCTTCGTCTGTCTTCTGTACGGCCGAATACAACCGGAATAAGTCCTTACCATGCAGAACCAACATCTACAAATGCTACAGCCTGCAGGTGTTTCCATATAGTGGATTGTACGGGCTTCCGGAAAAACGTTTCGAAGACCGGTACCCTTAATTCTGCGTTGATCAACCCGAAAGTATTACCATTTCTCGCATTCTGATCGTAGCCCCTTAGACTGGTGGTCAGACTTTGGAAAGCATAAGTATTCGTGCCGAAAGGATAATTAGCCTGTTTCGCATTTAAGGCATTATCTACACCTCCTAATACGTGCAATATTTTTTCATTGCCTCCTGAGTGGGCGAAGGCTGCACGGAATGCAAAAGTTACATTCTTATAAACCTGGGTATAATTCCTGATATCAAAGCCAACATTGAAAAAACCGCCGCGTGGATTACGCAGGGAGTCTCCTGTGCTGTACACATTATCATCGTGCAGCTTGTACATGTATTCGCCATAAAACTTCATGCGTAAGCCGTCCGGGATATTCAGGGCTTTCATGCGTGTATCGTCATGAATAAATTCAGCCCTGGAGGTAATGTAATACTTGTCTTCATTCTCAATATAATTGCTGATAACATCCGTTGCTTTCAGGATATTCCGGTCCTGCCTCAAGCCGGCATTCAGGCGGATGCTTTTGGTCATATCGAGGGGATAGCTGGCATATCCCTGCACTATATTGAGTACGGGTTTCAGGCGGTAATTCATCAGCATACTGCCTCCCGGCGTACCTATTTCAAAGGTTGCTGTGAGGTTGCGCACCTCCCTGTAGTAGGTCAGGCCCCAGTCTACCCGTTTTTTAAAATTATCGAATTGAAGGAAGTAGGCGCTGCCGTTGGTGAATATCGGCAGCCTGTAGCCGCCGGTAAACCTGTAATCTTCCATTTTGTCGTAAAGACTGGCTGAAAGCATACCGCCAAGTGTCGGGGTATAAATATTACCGGAGAAATTCTGGTACCGGGTAAATAATTGGTTATTATCAATGCGGACGCTGTAAAAGTCGGGTTTAAAACTTCGCCTGTATTTCAAAGAACGCATTTTAATAAAGGTGCTGTCTACATACATTACTCTACCCTCAATGCTGGCATTTTTCAGAGAATCTTTCAATTGCTGATCGGCATCATTCCCGTTTATTGCATTATTGCCCCCCATTTTCTGTGGCGTCTGGTCCCGGTCCTTTGAGAATCTCGATTGGAGCAGGTCGCCGTCTGTGTCCAGGCTCATCCTGCTCCGGTCGCTTGCTGTATTGTTCCTTGCCGGAGATAAACGTTCCTGCATCAGTACATCTTTTTTAGAGTTGTTCAGGAAGGGTTCTTCGGATAATTGTGCCTGTACTCTCTGTACCGGTTGCAGATCGCCAAACGGTGCCGGTAATTCTACTTTCCTGAAATAAACGTTAAGGCCGTTATTGGTCTTGATAGCATCCGCGATACTTTTGCTGGCAGGATTATACTGATGGGTGATGATCCCGTAGTTTCCATTGGTAACGGGGATGCTCACGGCTACATCTTTATTCCATTCATTACGCTTGAACAGTACTACATTTCTGTTCATCACGCCATTTTCATTGGTCAGGTAAGAGAAATTGTCGGGACCGTAAGGGATAATCTGCGATACATCTCCTTTTGCATCGGGCGTTAGAGGAGTGAGCTCATAGCTCTTTGTCGTGGTATTGAAGAAATAGCCCCGCATTTTCCCGGTGGGCAATTCATTCGGTAAAGGTTTAATGTTGATATAAGGTTCCGGGCGGTTGGAAATAAAGGTGATGCCTTTACGCGAGCCCCCGCTTACGAAAACCGGTTCCAGGTCGTCATAAGGGTCATCCGTGATCTGGTTGACCTGGCTTCTTTTCATCCGGTATTCGAAAATGTCGCTCTGGCCATTTTTGATGGCTGAAAAAACGATCATATCATCATCCTCCATAAAGGTGAAGGAAAGTATACGGTCAAATTTTCGTTCAGAAATAATATAGTTGGTCACCTTCGCTTTAACCGCATCAAATATACGCAGGTAAGTCAGGTTGTATTTTTTATAAATTACGCCTAGTTTATACCCGGTGTTGCTCCAGGCTAACAGCGGGTATTCTGGATCATCTTTAGCGTTATGGTTGAGTGTACCGCCACTTACGATGGTAGCGATCGTGTTTTTTTCAATACCGTCTACTTTCTCTGATTTCTGCAATAAAACTTTGAATTCACCATGCTTCCAGGCTACATAGGCCACGTCCAGTCCCCGAGGTGAAACCTTAATACTGGAAATGTTTCTTTCCGGGTCTTTGTTTTCAATTGTGATGAGCGGCGTTTCGGTGTTTACGTCCAGCTGCCGGGCTGCATCGGCATCATAAATGCCCTGGTAATAAGCTACCAGAGAGTCAAACATCGGGACAATCTTGGTGCCCGCAAGCGCTTTGGTCGCCGTATTCAGGCTCGACTCGTTTTGGGCGATGAAGATAAAATCCTTTACATTGCGTTCTCCATATTTTTCAATCAGGTACTTCCAGAATGCTTTCCCGGAGAGGGTAGGGTAGGTTCTTGCCAGCTCTTCAAACCTTTTGGATTGGTTCGGGCTTGTGACTAGGGCTTTCCAGTCGCTGTTTGCCTTACTGTCCCAGCCATCTACCATATAATTCAGGTAGCCTTCTGAAAACCATTTAGGGAGGTCCAGTACAAGAGAATTGCGTAAAGCATCCCCAAGGGATTCTCCAAACAGGGTTTTTTGCAGGATGATGCTGTACAAGCCAGATCTTAGCTGTCTTTTGATGTCTTCATGCCTGCCGGTAAAATAGATGACTAACTTGTTGCCGATGATATTTACCTGGCCGGCGTTGTTATTCTGGATATTATTATTTGAGGCAAGGCCAATATTGGTTTGCTGGAAATGATCGTAGGAATTGTAAAGGATAATATCTAAGCCATTGGGGACAATATCGCCCATCTTCTTCTGGACCTGGGCCAGGTCTTTTTCCATTTGTTCCGCTATATATCGGGAAAGTTCTACTCCGGCTCTGTCGTAAAAGTATATTTTTACATTATCGGATTGATAATATTTCCAATCGAAGTTTCTCAGCTGGATCCTGTTTTGGCCAAATAGTTCGGTATTGGTTTGTGCCCTTAAAGCAGGGTTGATACAAGTAGCCAGTACAATACCGGAAGCGACTAATAGTTTTCTGTTCATTCAGATAAAAATAAAATCGAAAATGCCCGCTCATTGAATGGTCAATGGGCAAAAAAAAGGTTTGGCATCCAAATATAGTTAAAATAACGAAATTTTAAAGCTATTCCTATTGACAAATCTGAAAGAGAAAATATCTCGCCGCCGGAAGTGAAACATGAGCAGTTGCTGATAATATATTTTTTACCCGCCGTCGAGGACTCGGTTCGATACCTGGCGAGCATGCAAAGATAATTATCCAGAAGCAGTAACGGCAACATTGCCCGGATATCTGTTCCAGAAAATAATATGGTATAGCGCATTGTTAATAAACTTCTTTATATTTTTTTTTCAGGATTACAGGCGTAAATTGGCATTTTGTAAGAGCAGAGCCAGACAATAATAATACAATGCTGAAATCAGATGAATTTACTGCACCGATTAGTAATATCTTTAAATATAAATCATGCTTATTTAAGCGTTAAATGTATAATTATGTTATGCTAATATATAATATAAAATTCAATCCAATATTTTTCTAAGATAATTATTGTTTTGCAACCAAATGCACTATCTTTGCACAAAATTTGGAAATTGTGTTAAGAAAATCTAAACTATTTTTTGTCGCTATTTTATTGATGTTCAGTGGTTTAACTGCATTCGCAGAAGGTCATGAAGCGGCTGAAGCGCATGGAAAGGAGAAGTTGGATATCAAAGAAATTATTTTTGGTCACATCGGCGATTCTTATGATTGGCACGTTTTAGATTATACCGGCAGCGATGGTGAAAAACACCCTGTGTCTATGCCTTTACCAGTAATCCTTTTCCATCCTGAAAAAGGCATGAGTGTGTTTATGTCTTCAAAACTGGACCACGGTCACAGCACGACAGAAGATGGTTACCAATTGGTTACTGATCATTACATTCACGAGCAGCAGGCTGCAGGAGCTTCAGAAGAGCAGGTTAAAGCCCTGGAAGCGAATAAAGGCAAGATCGTTTCTGTAGACGGCGCCGCAATTAAAGATTTTTCCATCACTAAGAATGTGTTCTCCATGATATTATCAGTAGTGATCATGTTGGCCTTATTCTTAAGCATAGCTAAAAAATACAAAACCAAAGGCGCGATGACTGCTCCCTCCGGTATGCAAAATGCCATTGAGCCGATCATCATGTTCGTAAGAGATGAAGTAGCCAAACCTAATTTAGGCCGCAAGTATATGCGCTTCATGCCCTTATTACTTACCGTATTCTTCTTTATCTGGGTCAACAACCTGTTGGGTCTGATTCCTTCAGGCGCTAACTTTACCGGTAACATCGCGGTAACTGCAGCTTTAGCCCTGGTATCTTTCATCGTAATTTTATTCAGTGCCAACAAACACTTCTGGGGTCACTTATTTAACCCTCCAGGTGTTCCGTTCCCGGCTAATATCTTATTAACTATTATCGAGATTATTTCTTTGTTCATTAAGCCGATTGCCCTTACGATACGTTTGTTCGCCAATATCCTGGCGGGCCACATCATTATCTTAAGCGTTATTTCGATGATCTTCATTTTCGGAGCGATGAATGAAGCAGCTGGTTGGGGTTTTGCTCCGGTATCTATCGCCTTCTCTATCTTCATGTTCTGCCTGGAGTTATTGGTAGCAGCGATCCAGGCGTTTATCTTCACCAATCTTACCGCGGTATTTATCGGTCAGGCAGTAGAAGAGCACTCGCATGATGCACACGGAGACCATGGTATGGACCATGCGCATAGCGATCAGGAGTTAGTACTTTAATTATTGGAATAGAATCATAAACAAGTTTTTTAATCACTTAAATATATAAGACAATGTCAGTATTAATGCAAGTAGCAGAAGCTGCTGGTTTAGCAAAAGGTCTTGGTGCTATTGGTGCTGGTGTAGCAGCTTTAGCAGCTGGTATCGGTATCGGTCAAATTGGTAAAGGTGCGGTTGAATCTATCGCTCGTCAACCAGAAGCTGCCGGAGATATCCGTTCCTCTATGATCTTGACTGCAGCGTTCATCGAGGGTGTTGCCCTTTTCGGTGTAATCGCTGGTTTGTTGGCTGTAGTAATGTAATCATTACCCGTCAATAAGACACAAAAAATCATTAAGTTACGCCCGATGCACAGGGCAAAGGGCGTAATTTAACAACCATTAAGTGAACTAAATTTAACCCGAGAATTTTTTTAAGTTTAATTATATGCATTTAATAACCCCGGCTTTAGGTCTGTTTTTCTGGACATTAGTAGCATTCCTGATCGTTCTTTTTATCCTTAAAAAGTTTGCATGGAAGCCCATCCTTAATATGTTGAACGAGCGTGAAACTGGCATTGCCAGCTCTATCGCTGCCGCTGAGCAAGTGAAATTGGAGATGGCTGAAATGAAAGCTGAAAACGAGCGTTTATTGCAAGATGCGCGCGAAGAGCGTTCCCTTATGCTGAAAGAAGCTAAAGACGCTAAAGACAAAATCATCAATGAAGCCAAGGCTCAAGCTAAAGCTGAGGCTGCAAAGATCATGGAAGATGCCCGCATTCAAATTGATAACAAAAAGAATGCTGCATTAACAGAAGTGAAGAACGAGATCGGTAATATGGCCGTTGCTGTAGCTGAGAAAGTTTTACGTAAGCAACTGGATCCTGCTCAGGCACAATCTGAGTATATCAATATGCTTGCTAATGAAATTAAGTTGAACTAATTGTAGAACTCGTATAATTTTTTATAAATGCCTAATCCTCGTCTCGCTGCCAGATACGCAAAATCATTGTTAGACCTTGCTAAGGAGCAAAACAATGTTGATGTGGTATTGAGTGATATGAAAACAATTGAGACCGCAGTACAGGAATCCCGCGAGTTGAATTTGTTTTTACAAAGTCCTTTAATAAAAGCAGATAAAAAAGTTAGTGTTTTAAACGCTATTTTTGAAGGTAAGATCAGCACGGCTACTACTGCTTTCATCTCTTTATTGGTGAAAAAAGGCCGGGAAGCTGACCTGCTTGAAATGGCTAAAGCTTTTGAAGCACAATACCAGGCGCTGAACAATGTTCAGACCGTACAGATCACTACCGCTTATCCTTTGGATGAAGCTACCTTGAATGTATTGCTGGCTAAGGTTAAAAAAGAATTGAATAATGAAAATGTAATCCCGGAACCGGTTGTTGATCCGAGTATCATCGGCGGTTTTAAGTTACAGGTTGGCGATAAGTACTTTGATATGAGTATATCAAGAGATTTGGCCGACATCAGGAATCAATTCACAAAAAATATTTTCGTAGCGGATATTTAATCCCTGCACAAAAATTGAAATAAATTAAATCATTCATAAATTTCTATAACAATGGTTGAGATTAAACCGGATGAAATATCGGCGATTTTACGCCAACAATTGAGCAACTTTAACAGCTCTGCAGACCTTGAAGAAGTAGGTACCGTATTACAAATTGGTGATGGTATCGCCCGTGTTTATGGTCTTGGTAGTGTACGCCAGGGTGAATTGGTTGAATTTGAAGATGGTACTAAAGCTATCGCATTGAACCTTGAAGAAGACAACGTGGGTGTGGTATTGATGGGTGAAAGTGATAAAATCAAAGAAGGGTCTAAAGTACGTCGTACCGGTAGTATCGCATCTATTAAAGTGGGTGAAGGTATGATCGGCCGCGTGGTGAATACTTTAGGTGAGCCTATCGATGGTAAAGGTCCTTTGAAAGGAGAATTATATGAAATGCCGATCGAGCGTAAAGCTCCGGGGGTATTGTTCCGTGAGCCGGTAAAAGAGCCGCTGCAAACAGGTTTGAAAGCTGTAGATGCAATGATTCCGATCGGTCGTGGTCAACGTGAATTGGTAATTGGTGACCGCCAGACTGGTAAAACAGCCATCTGCCTGGATACCATTATCAACCAGAAAGAATTTTATGAAGCGGGTAAACCGGTATACTGTATTTATGTAGCGATCGGTCAAAAAGCTTCTACTGTAGCAACAGTAATGAAAGTATTGGAAGAGAACGGCGCTATGGCTTATACAACGATTGTATCTGCAACAGCAGCTGATCCGGCTCCACTTCAGTTCTACGCTCCGTTTGCGGGTGCTGCCATTGGAGAGTTCTTCCGTGATACTGGTCGTCCTGCATTAGTTGTTTATGATGATTTATCTAAACAAGCGGTGGCTTACCGTGAGGTATCTTTGTTGTTACGTCGTCCGCCGGGTCGCGAGGCTTATCCTGGTGACGTATTCTACTTGCACTCCCGTTTACTGGAAAGAGCGGCGAAAGTAATTAATGATGATAACATCGTTAAGAACATGAACGATCTTCCGGAGTCTATCAAGCATTTAGTGAAAGGTGGTGGTTCTTTAACCGCATTACCAATCATCGAAACACAAGCAGGTGACGTATCTGCATATATCCCTACGAACGTGATCTCCATCACTGATGGCCAGATCTTCCTGGAAACTAACTTGTTCTTATCCGGTATCCGTCCGGCGATCAACGTAGGTATCTCGGTAAGCCGTGTAGGTGGTTCTGCGCAGATCAAATCTATGAAGAAAGTTGCCGGTACCTTGAAATTAGACCAGGCGCTTTACCGCGAGATGGAAGCCTTCTCTAAATTCGGTGGTGACCTGGATGCGGCTACTAAAACGGTAATTGACAAAGGTGCCCGTAACGTGGAGATCCTGAAACAAGCACAGTTCAGCCCGTATTCTGTAGAAAAGCAAGTTGCGATTATTTATTTAGGTACCAACAACCTTTTAAGAGACGTTCCGGTTAAACACATGAAAGCTTTTGAAGATCAGTTTATGATCGAAATGCAAAGCAAATTGCCTCATGTTTTGGCGGAGTTCAAAAAGGGTAATTTGCCTGAAGACGGTATTAAAGCGATGGTTGATTTAGCTAAAGGTTTGATCCCTCAATTTAAAAACTAATTATCATTAATGATATTAAAAATGCCTGGTCGCAAGACCGGGCATTACTCATTTAAGGCTATTTATTTGCTGGTATTTTAATCAGTAAACGACAAGCCCTATATTCGTGACCTGCCTTTTTCCTGCTGGTGATAACACCAGAGAGGGCATCAACAACAAGTAAACTTAACGCATTCCGGGCTTATCTCCGCCTGCTCCGGTGACGCCGGGACGTTGTTTCCCGCCGGATTTACCTAAGCCTGAAAAATTTTATCGCTACCGTTTTAACCTTTTAATAAGATCCCAGTCAAAGCCCTTATATAATCTTTTAACACAGTTTTTTTATGAGAAAAGTAACCTTAGCAGCAGCGCTTATGATGAGTGGCTTTGTCGCCCTGGCACAAAGAGTAGAGTATAAAGTTTTGACTTCCGTAGAGTCCATTGTGCCAATGGGTGTCGGCCGTTCTATTATGGTAG
>CAXYKQ010000298.1:0-21270 GCA_964277835.1 uncultured Edaphocola sp.
AAAGGCAGGTTTGACAATGAGGTCATCGAAGGTATTTCCCGTCATGACAGTAACTCTGTGGTTACCCTGGACACCCTTTCCGCCGATTTTGCCGCTCTCCCGGTCCGGGGAAAAAATATCAGCCTGACCAACCTGAAACATCCTTTTGCAAAAGCTGAGCTGGCCGCTTCTTTCGACGCCAGCGTGCTCAATAATATTTTCGGAGAGCAGTTTAATTTTTCCAAAGGTAAGGCTTCTTATAATCTCCGGTATAACGGCGAATTATTCCTGAATACGTTGATCGCCGATGAAATCTACGGTTATGTCAACCTGGATAATGTCGATTTCGTTTACAAAGAAAGGAACCTGCGCTTTAACCGGGGTAATGTGGCGCTTAAATTTAACGGTAACGACCTGGGCATTGATAAATTCCAGGTATTTTCCAATAACAGCGATATCAATATCACGGGGCTTTCTAAAGACTTCCTGACGGCTTTCATGGAGCTCCCGGGAAAAGCGATGATGGACCTGAACCTGAAATCCAACAACATTGATTTCGGTGCCTTTGAAACTTATTTTGTTCAAAAAAGGACCAACAAATCAAAAGTCAGCACCGGCACTGCCATCAAAACGGCATCCAATAAGTTGGAAGACTTCCTGACGAACAGTTCCGTATCCGTTAATATGAACATCAACAAGGCGGTATACAAAAAGCTGCAGATCGCTAACCTTGATGCCCTTATGTTATTCCGGGAAGCCGGCATTAACATTGATCATTTAAACCTGCGTGCTGCAGACGGTACCATCAACCTGAAAGCCGGCATTAACCAATCTGCGCCCAATAACCCGTTCTTCGCTTCCGTAAAAGTCAATAAAGTTAAAGTAGACAAATTCTTTTATGCGTTCAACAACTTCGGGTTTAAAGGCCTCACAGAAAAAAATATAGAAGGATTATTTTCGGTAAACGGGGACCTGAAAGGCAACATTACGGACAGAGGCACCCTGCTGCAAAACTCCCTGGATGGAAAGTTAAAATACCAGCTTTCAGATGCCGCACTTAAAAACTTTAGCCTCTTTAATAATATCAAGCGCTTCTTCCCTAACCGGAAACTGGAGCGCCTGGAAATACCCAATTTTGAAGGCAGCATGAGTGTCAGTAACGGGACGATTACCATCCCCAAAACCCAGCTCGAAACCAGTGCCTTAAACCTTTCTTTCGTGGGTAAATACGGGTTATCCAACGGTCGCCCAACCGCCATTGACCTGCGCGTACCCCTGCGGAACCCCCAGGTCGATAAGAGACGCGAGGAACAAGGTAAGAAAAAGCGTAAAGGCGAAGGCATTGTGCTGAACTTTAATATCACTTCTGATAAAGACGGGAAAATAAATATCGGTATCGGGAAAACAGAGGGAGCGCGGGACAGTATAGACTGGTCGGAAGAGGAAGCTGAATAAAGCCACAATTTTACAGTAAATTTGCGGGGTGAAAGAGCAATTAGGATCAACGATTTTAGCCATTGAGAGTTCCTGTGATGAGACCTCCGCCGCGATTATCCGCGATGGCCGGATTTTAAGCAATATTATCGCTACGCAAAGGGTACATGAACAATACGGGGGTGTTGTTCCTGAAATCGCGTCCCGTGCGCATTTGCAAAATATTGTTCCCGTTGTTCACCAGGCTTTGGAAAAGGCCGGTGTAGCTAAATCCGAACTGGAAGCAGTCGCCTTTACCCAGGCTCCGGGACTTATGGGTGCGCTGCTGGTAGGTGCCAGCTTTGCCAAAGGAATGGCCCAGGCTTTGAATATCCCGTTGATCGGGGTACATCACATGCAGGCCCATGTTTTGGCGCACCTTATAGAAGATCCTAAACCGGATTTCCCTTTTTTATGCCTGACGGTCTCTGGTGGCCACACCCAGATTGTATTGGTACATAGCCCATTGAACATGGAGATCCTGGGCGAAACCATTGACGATGCTGCCGGTGAAGCTTTCGATAAAGTCGCCAAAATGCTGGACCTGCCCTACCCCGGCGGTCCGCTGATCGATCAATATGCCCGGACTGGTAATCCTTTAGCGTATGAATTCCCGGTCCCTAACATCCCCGACCTGAACTTTAGTTTTAGCGGCATCAAAACTGCGGTGCTTTATTTTTTGCAAAAGCAGGTAAAAATCAATCCGGATTTTATTAAAGAAAACATCAGTGATATAGCGGCATCGGTACAATATACGATCGTGAAGACGCTGATCAAAAAATTTGAAAAAGCGGCAAAACAATATAAGATCCGGCAAATCGGTGTCGCCGGTGGTGTCTCCGCCAATAGCGGGTTGAGGAGTGCCCTGGAAGCCCTGGGCCGACAAAACAACTGGGAAGTATTCCTGCCCAAATTTGAATATTGCACCGATAATGCGGCAATGATCGCCATTACCGCACATTATAAAATGTTGCACGGAGCATTCACCGACCTGCGCGCTGTTCCTGCTGCAAGGGCGGCATGGTAGCTCCTTGTATTTCGTTAAGCAAAACAATACTTACCGCGTCAAATGGCCAATACTTATTTTCAATTTAAGCAGTTTACCGTACAGCAGGAAAAGGCTGCTATGAAGGTGAGTACAGATGCCTGTATACAGGGCGCTATCGCGGCAAAGTACTGGCAAGAAATGCCAGCAGCAAAGATATTGGATATAGGTTCCGGCACCGGATTACTTTCGCTGATGCTGGCCCAGCAATTAAAAGAGGCTGCAATCACTGCTTTGGATATCGAAGAGCAGGCTTTCTTACAAACGAAAGAAAACTTTTCACGCAGTCCCTGGCAGGAACGCTTAACCGCTTTGCATTCCGCTTTGCAGTCTTTCGAATGCCGCACCAGGTTTGAAGCGATTATATGCAATCCCCCTTTTTTCCACAAACACCTGAACAGCAATACAATAGAGCGAAATATTGCCCGGCATGATGAAGGGCTGAGTAAAGCGGTACTTGCAGCACATATCAGTCAACTATTAAGTGAAACCGGCAGTTGTTGCTTGCTTTACCCCGCCAGCGAATGGCAAGCCTGGACAATAGCGGCACAGGCGCATCATTTATTTGCAGTCCATATAATGCATATACGGCCTTATCCGAATAAGGCCCCCAATAGAGTGATTGGCTTTTTCAATAAAAAAGAAACTGCCGTACCGACATCAGCGACGCTAACGATTTACACCGGTCCCGGCAAAGCTTACACCCCGGAATTTACCGAGTTGATGGGGCCATACTACCTTCATTTTTAAAGAGCATTATTAAACCCTGGCGATATACCTGAATTGCCGCAAATGTTATCGCTTATGCAGCTTGAAACGATCCGCTACATCGACCAGGAAGCACAAACACCACAGACCGGCCGGACCATACCGGCACAACAGGACGCCGATCATATCATTGTCTACCAGGCTTACAACAAACATATAGCCGATTACGCTGTAGCGCATCAGCAACTGGGCGGCCCGGACTTTAATTACGAGCGTATGTCCTGGATCAAGCCAGGCTTTCTCTGGATGATGTACCGCTGTGGCTGGGGCAGTATAGAAGGCCAGGAAAATGTACTCGCGCTCCGGATCCGGAAAACAGATTTTGAATATCTTTTGAGCAACACGGCTTATTCCACTTTCAAAAGAAAGATCTACGCCGATAAAACGGCCTGGAAAAAAGCCCTGGAACAAAAAGTAGGTCGTTTACAGTGGGACCCCGATCATGATCCCTACGGCAGGGAAATGGAAAGAAGGGCAATACAGGTTGGCCTCAAGGGTAACTTACTGCAACAGTTCGGTAAAGAGATGATTCGTAGTATTGAAAACATAACCGGTTTTGTACAGGAGCAAAAACAAATCCTCAATAAAGAGGGCCTCGAAAATTTATATGTTCCTGCCACAACACTTTTCATCCCACGACAACCCGAACTCAGAGAGTGGCTTGGCCTTGGCAAAACGGATGGACAAATTCATTATAAAACAAAAACCTGATGCAACAGCGGCTTTCTAAAGTTTACGTATTAAGCGGACTCGGCGTCGATCACAGGGTCTTTGCCGGTATTGATCTCGGCAAGGTTGAAGTCATTCACATTCCCTGGCTACAGCCGCAGGCAAAAGAAAGCATAGCCGGCTATGCGGCAAGGCTTGCCGCTTTAATACCAGACGAGCTGCCAATACTTATAGGTCTTTCCTTCGGAGGTATTATCGCGCAGGAGATTGCCCGAATTAAGCCTTGTAGCAAAGTTATACTGATCGCTTCCGTCAAAAATCAATCGGAGTTACCGGCGGTTTACCGGTATATCGGCAAAACCCGGATGCATCAGTTAGTGCCCGGTTTCGTATTCGCCTATTCGGGGTGGATCACCGAATGGCTGTTTGGCGCAGACAAGGAGCACGAGAAAAAACTCCTGGCCATTATTTTAAGAGAAACAGACCCGGTATTCAGAAGCTGGGCCATCAATATCCTGCTTACGTGGCAGAACAGGGAACGATATCCCGCCAACATAATATCCATACATGGTAGTAAAGACCGGCTTATTCCGGTACATAATGTAAGGGCCGATTTCATCGTTCCCGGGGCCGGCCATTTTTTAACCGTAAGTCACGCGGCGGCAACCAGTAATCTGCTCAAAAAAATCCTTGGTGCATTGATGCCATAAACCGGACATCCGCTTTGCCGGTTGAAGATTTAAGCAATTCTCCCGGCTCAAAAAAAACTTAATTGCAGTAACTTTGACAACACGATAAGATGGGAAATAATACAAGCGTACAGGAACAAAATATAACAAGGCTGTGGGAGCAGCGGCCCCTTATCATCAGTGGTCCCTGCAGTGCCGAAACCGAAGAGCAGGTGATCAGGGGCGCCCGGGATCTTGCAGCAACAGGAAAGGTAGCGATTTTTCGCGCCGGGATCTGGAAGCCAAGGACGAAACCGGGCATGTTCGAGGGCGTCGGAGCTACCGGCTTACCCTGGTTGCAAAAAGCTAAGGCTTTAACCGGTCTGCCCATTGCGGTGGAGGTAGCCACTTCCAAACAGGTAGCCCTGGCGCTCGCGCACGAGGTAGATGTACTCTGGATCGGCGCACGTACTACGGTAAATCCATTTTCAGTACAAGAGATTGCCGATTCCCTCAGGGGTGTCAACATCCCGGTAATGATCAAAAACCCGATCAATGCCGATATAGAATTATGGTCAGGCGCAATGGAAAGGATTTCCAGGGCCAATATTTCCAGGATAGGCCTGATCCACCGCGGCTTCAGCAGTTACGGCAATACCCAATACCGGAATGCACCGATGTGGCACCTGGCCATTGATATGAAGCTCCGGTACCCGGACGCTTTAATGATTAATGACCCTTCACATATATGCGGCAGGAGAGACACCCTTCAGGCAGTAATGCAGAAGGCCGCGGATCTTGACTACGACGGGCTGATGATCGAAAGCCACATCGACCCGGACAATGCCTGGAGCGATGCGGCACAACAAATTACCGCGGCACGTCTCGATGAACTTCTGGGAGCAATACAGTGGCGTAAAGAGGATGCAAATTCGGCTTCCTACCGCAGTGCGCTGGAAGCAATCCGGCAGAAGATCAACCAGCTGGATGATGAAATGCTGCAACTTTTGAGCCAGCGCATGCTGTTAGCAGAAGAGATCGCTCAATACAAAAAAGAAAATAACATCACCATTTTACAGGCAGGAAGATGGGCAAACATATTGGAGAACGCTATCAAAACAGGCGCTAAAAAAGGACTGAGTAAGGACTTCATCACAAGGTACTACGATGCCATACATCTTGAAAGTATCAATCACCAGAAGAAAATAATGGATAGCAAGGATTAAAACAACAGCGCAAATGGAATTAAAAGTATTCAAAATCGCTCAGCAGCAGGTCGTTTATTATTTTGACGCAGCCTTTACGGAACTCAACCAGCTGGCCGATAAAAATACCACGATCATTATTACCGATAAAAATGTTTTTAAAGCACATCAATCAAAATTCAAGGACTGGCGCACGATCGTCATCGAGCCTGGAGAAGCACAGAAAAACTTCGAAACGGTCCTGCATCTTATCGACACCCTCGCCAGCTACGAAGCAGACCGTAACTGTTTGCTGATCGGTGTCGGCGGGGGCGTAGTGACCGATATCACGGGCTTTGTGGCCAGCATTTATATGCGGGGTATCCGGTTTGGATTTGTGCCGACCACCCTGCTCAATATGGTAGATGCTTCGCTCGGCGGCAAAAATGGCATTGACTTTGGTTGGTATAAAAACCTGGTCGGCTGTATTACGCAACCGGAATTTATTTTGCAGGATGTGAGCCTTTTAAGCACTTTGCCGGAAGCCGAATGGGAAAATGGTTTTGCCGAGATCATCAAACATGCCTGTATTAAAGACAAAGCTATGCTGGAAGAGCTTTCCCGGCATCATATTAAAGATTACAAGGCCGACAAAATGATGCTGGACGAACTGATCCGCAGGAATGTTTTTATAAAACTTAAAATCGTACAAAAAGATCCTTTCGAAGCCCGGGACCGGAAACTGCTTAATTTCGGGCATACGATCGGCCATGCAGTGGAAAAAGTATACCAGATCCCCCATGGCCAGGCCGTAGCAATAGGTATGGTAATGGCCGCAAGAATATCTGCCGGGGAAACAGGGTTCAGTGAGCTTGAAAAGATAAAGGCTGTTTTGGCTAATTACGGGCTTCCGGCCGACATAGGGTTTAAAGCGGCTACCGTTTTTGACGTATTAAAGCTGGATAAGAAACGTTCAGGAGAAGCAATCAATTTCATACTCCTGCAAAAAACCGGGAAGGCTATTATTAAACCTATAGCTTTAACGGACTTGCAACAATACCTGTATTCATTTGAAAAAGAGCCATAATGCGCGTAGAGATCAGGGCTTCACAACTCGAAGGGAGTATTATCATTCCAAGTTCTAAAAGTGCCATGCAAAGGGCCTGTGCAGCTGCTTTGCTCCATAAAGGCACTACGACTATTTATCAACCCGGCATCAGCAATGACGACCGTGCGGCATTGTCTGTCATCCGGCAATTGGGAGCCCGGGTGGTGGAAAGCGATGGCCATATAAGCATCCGGAGCAATGGAACCGAAACGATCAGGTCTGCTGACCCGCGCTTGCTGAACTGCGGCGAATCGGGACTTAGTATACGCATGTTTACTCCCATAGCAGCATTGAATCCCAACCCCATTACCATCAGTGGAGAAGGATCCTTAAAGAACCGGCCAATGCATTTCTTTGAAGAAGTATTACCGGCGCTTGATGTAGCGGTGCAGTCCGCTGATTCCTGCATTCCCTTACTTATCCGGGGTCCATTGAAGGCTAAAACGATTAAGGTGGACGGCAGCAAGAGCTCCCAGTACATCACGGGCCTTATAATGGCTTATGCCGCCACGGTAACAGAAACAACAACGATAGAAGTAGCATCCCTTAAATCAAAACCTTATATAGACCTGACGCTTCAGATCCTGCGGCATTTCGGGATGAATGTCCCTCAAAATGAAAACTATGAAAAACTTGTTTTCCAGGCCGCTCTTCCGCAGCAGGAGAGAACGGTACTTTATACCGTAGAAGCCGACTGGAGCAGCGCCTCGTTCCTGCTGGTTGCCGGAGCAATCAATGGGGCGATCCGGTTAAAAGGCCTGGACCTCGCATCTACACAAGCAGACAGGGCGATCCTAAAGGCATTGGAACAGGCCGGTGCTGCCCTGAGCTTTACAGAACAGGCCCTCTCTGTTACTGGAACGGCCGCTTTAAAAGCATTCGAGTTTGACGCTACGGACTGCCCCGATCTTTTCCCTCCCCTGGTAGTGCTGGCAGCCCATTGCCAGGGCATTACCCGTATTAAAGGCGTCCACAGGCTTCTCCATAAAGAGAGTAACCGCCAGCAAAGCCTGGAGCGGGAGTTCTCAAAAATGGGCCTGTATCTTTGTACGGAAGATGACTACCTGGTGGTTCAGGGCGGCACGCAACTGAGGGGCGCGGAAGTATCTTCCCATAACGATCACCGGATTGCCATGGCGCTGAGCATTGCGGCACTCAATGCATCCGGGACCACCAGCATTACAGATGCTGCTGCCATAAAAAAATCTTACCCGGCTTTCTATACGGACCTGCAAAAACTGGGCGCTGTTCTGGAGCAAATTAAGCCCTGAACAGTTCCATTTTCCGGGCGTGCCGATTGCCTGCGATGGGATAAAACAATACCGTATAACAGCATGCAACTGCGCTGGTTTCATTTTAATACTTTCGGGTGGAACGATGTTGCATTTTATTTGCGTATAAATTTTTATGACCATTTTTCCCGCGTTAATTTTACGCATAGTACCGGTAAAATCGCGGCATTACAGGCCGACCGACTGCGAGCCAGTTTATTTTTTTTAGGGCAAACTTAAATAGTATCACCATGAATCAACAGGCGGAAAAATTTTTTCAAAGAACGGGAAAATAGCAAGCTGCTTACCAGGCGCTCAGGGCCATTATTGAAACACACAAAGAATTAGAAGAAGACTTTAAATGGATGCATCCTTGCTACACGCTTGCGGGAAAAAATGTGGTCCTTATTCATGGGTTTAAAAATTATTGCGCCCTGCTTTTTCTTAAAGGAGCACTCCTTAAAGATCCTGAAGGCATATTGATCCGGCAAACTGACAATGTACAGGCGGCGAGGCAATTACGCTTTAGCGATGCTGCGGAGATCACGAAACAAAAAGCGATCATCAAGGCTTATATTAAAGAGTCCATCGCCATTGAAAAATCTGGCGGGAAAGTGGTGATGAAGGAACCCGAAGCATACCCTGTCCCTGAAGAGTTCCGCAGCGCATTGGCTGAAGACAATGTCTTGTACCAGGCATTTTATGCATTAAGCCCGGGAAGACAAAAAGGATATTTGTTCTACTTCAACCAGGCGAAACAGGCGGCCACGAGCAATAAAAGAATTGACAAATACTACCTGCATATTTTAAACGGAAAGGGCATTAACGATCCCGAATAAGGCTAACCGGTAATCATAAAGCCCGCAGATGCGGGCTTTATGATTCAAATAAAATCCGGTCAAGACACTTCAACCCATCAGGAAAGTACCGGGAAAAGGCACCGCTGAAACAACATTGCATATCCGGCAATTAAATTATTTTTGTCTGTACCATTTATGATACGCCTGGCCTGCAGGAAGTCCACCTTCTGCGTATTGATATAATCATCCAGCTTTTTGCCGGTAAAAGTGCCATACTTCATGCCATAAACCATAATATTGGCCGCAAAAGCAGGATCCAAGGCCAGGTCCGGATGGTTCAAAAGATCGATACCCAGGCGCTTTCCGGCTTTATCGTAATTACCTTTCCAGGTCAGTTGCACAAAACCTCTGCCGTAATAAGGATAATAAGCCTTACTTTTCAGGTAGTGTTCGCCTCCAAATTCCTTCATCGGGGTCAATCGCTTTTTCGGGAACGCAGGATGATGGCATTCATGGTAAGCTGTCGCGAGCAGGTAAGCGAGCTGCTCCTTCATCGTCAGTCCCTGCCTGAAAAATTCCGCTACGAGCAATTCAATGGAGGTTACCTGTAAGGTACTGTAGCCAAGCGGGAATAGACTATGTCGCCCCGCATTAAAATCAAACCGGTACATACCCTACTCCTTTCCGGATACCACTGGTGGTTTCCTTTTGCTCATTACCAGTTAAATCTACACCAATCCTCGTTAATGCACCTGGTCGATGCCTCAGCGGACGAATGCTTACAGAGGTGTGAAATTCAATTTTTTCGACCCTGATTTCATGGTATTTACCTTCCTGCTCTAACCGCATCCGCATGTTGCCGGCGTTGTCGGTAAATATCACAGCCTTCAATTCGGGGTTATCTTTATCCATGTACACTAGCGCGCTGCTGTGCTGCGACGCAGCAGTGTCCAGGATCCAGTTCGCACGGATGCTTGATGCTGCTTTTTTTTGTTCCCGCCCCGTCGTTATGGCCTCCTTGATTGTGCGCGTTCCTGACCGCGAGGTATAGAGAAGTTCCGGTAATCCAACTAAGCCATAGGGTGTAGCCAGCCGGCAAAGATGGGGGATCAGGACACCGCCAACAGGAGCTCCCAGTGTCGCTCCCGGCTTATCGGCAGTTGCAGTATCTGTCCAACTGCTTTTACTGTTCAGCAAGTATGGCGCTGTAGTCATACCAGCTATTAAGATTAATTTCTTTTTCATTCTACAATTATTTTTTCATTTTGTGCCGGAGTAATGGTCATTGTCTTCAATCCGGGTTTCAGGTAAAATTGACTGAGCATTTCGGTGCGTTCGTCTTTGCATTTGTCAAGCTTGATACTCAACTCAACAAGCTGTTGTTTGTACTCTTCAATTTCTTTTCTTTTTTGTTCCAGTTCCAATATTTTATTCTGGAGCAGGTTTTCCTGCGATTTGGAATAACTGCCAAACAGAAAGACGACCACAGCTGCCAGGATATAAATTACCCAGCTGGACAATGTTTTTGTATCGGACTTGGGAAATGGGATTTGTTTCATAGGCATAAATTTCACATTTAGATATATCAGATTATTGTAAAAACAAGTGCCTGTTATTCAATGATCACCTGCTTCATCTCCATTAAAAGCAGCTCAGCTTTGCACAAAAAAAGACAGCTTGTTACGCTCACAAATATAGGCAGTACATACGCCATAACATGGCGTAATACTCAAAAATAGCTACCGTTATTTTTGCGTTATCCACAATTAAATATGAGAAAAATAAAAATCAGAATATTTTATTGACCTACGCCATATTCTGACGCATTACCCTGCTTATTTTGCTAAAAAGTAACGATAAAAAAAATTCCTTAACTAAAAAATAGCTGCTATAGATCGCCTGGATTTTAATCTTTAAACATACATAACCATCGCCCCGATCTGTGCGATATCCGGTCAGTAGCCACCAAAGGGCTAATGCCGGCAGGGGCACTTTCATGCCTGGATAAAGAGCATTCATCCATTCTATAACAACTATACTATTTAACTATTAAACCATTTAAACTATGTCAACGTTTAACATTTGCAAAGGTCATGTCGTATTAAAAAACACTATGGAAACAGACCTGAACCCAAGCCAACTCCTTATTGAATGCTTTGCCTACACCAGTGAACTTTCCAGCCTTTGGGTAGGCGCCGGTATTACCGATGCCAACGGGGCTTTTAAAATCGCCATCAAGGAGGCTTATAAGAATGCGCCTTTAAAATTGAAAGTTTACAACCATGCCCAGCTTATCCATGAAGCCCTGGTAGACGGGATCAAAGAGGATCTTATCATAGAAATAACAAGCGGGAGGTTCGACTTCCTGGTAGATAATGACCAGCTGGAAAAATTCCATGCCGATTATATTTCTATATCCGGAAATATCAATTTAGGATCCGAAGCTATTGCCGCTGTTCCGGTAACAGAAGGCATTTCCGTAGTATTATCGCAGGCATCCTTTGGCAGCGATGAAGCTATTGCAGGCTCTTATATCGACAGCATGGGTAATTACGAGATCAGGTTACCTTACCGTCTGTTATTTTCAAAACAAGTGGCGGAAAAATTCAGTGATTCACCGCTAGTGATCCTGGAAGTGGTACATAACGAGACTAACCTTCTGGCACAAAGTGAATTATTCGAGATCCGGGAGCAGGACACGGTCCTTAACCTGAATCTTGCTATCGAGCATAAGCAATACTTCCTGGACGAATATAACCTGGTAAGCAACCGTATGATCGCTGCTACTCAATTAGACTCATTTGAAAGCATTGCTAACGACAGCGGTACCATCAGGAGGATTGCCAATATCGGCGGTCTTAAAGAAGTAATGGTAAGCAATATGCTGCAAGCCGACTTACTTGCCCGGGAGACCGAGATTCCTTTAGCTCATGCCTACACGTTTACAAGAGCAGGCTGGAGCAACTTTACCGACCTGGATAAGGCCAGCACACTGATCGCAGATGCTGTAGCCAACCACATCATTGATGCCTCTCACAGCGTTCATAAAGATACCTTAGACGCCTTAGGTACTAAAAGTATCAAGGATGAAGGCGATAAGTTCATTTCAGGAAAAGAAACTTTAAGAGACATCGTCCTGGCCATCACCAATGATGAACTAATCACCGAGATCTTTATCCGCGAAAATTTAAAGGAGGCGGAGCAAACGCCTGAAGATTTCTGGTTGAATATCGAAGACCTCGTGGGCACCACCTATAAAGAGCTTTTGCAAAAAGGCTTACAGGTAGTCGCATTGGTGGGTATTCAAAAAGAAACCGTGATCTACGTACTTAATGCTTTAAGAGCCGCCGATGATCAGCCCCTGGCGACCTATGTGCAGGGAAAGCATATTGCAACATGGTCCAGTATCATCAGTGACTTGTCTGAGGTGAGTGGAACATTATGCGTCACCGACGAGTTCCTGGAGGTTGAAGATCCAATTGCCGCTTATGCCACTTTCATCTACGAGAACAGCCACAAGTTATTCTATACGACATTTATTAAAAATGAAGTATTAGACAGCCTGGCGGATGTACCTGAACCGGTGATCAAAAACATCCCGGCATTGAAAACTTTCCTGGCACAAAATCCAAAATACGATTTTCGTATCGATAATATCTGGGAGCAAGGAGATAAGATCAACTCTACGGAATTGCATAAAGACCTGCAAACTTTACAGAACGTATCCCGAATCGCTTCCGGCAATGTAGAGTTGATGAAAGGTATGCTGGCAGCAGGGATCAAGTCCTCCTTCCAGATCGCGGATATGAGCGAAGCTGATTTTATGGAAACAATGGCCTCAAAAGTGCCACTGGCAACAACCTCAAAACTGAAGCACGCCTACGAGCTGGCCAGCCAGATCGACCTATTCATCAAGAGTGCTTATACCCAACTTAACCCTTCCAACTTTGCGATCGGCCACATTACTAAAGAAGCGGTCTCCAATGTATGGCAGTCGAATGGCAATCCCAACAGCACGTTTGCTTATCCCGACCTGGAAACACTGTTTGGCAGCCAGGATTTCTGTGCCTGTACCGAATGTTCTTCCATGTACAGCCCTTCGGCATATTTTACGGATGTGATGAACTTTATCCGTACAAAGGTAGGAAACAGCAGTGCGTTAAAAACCTTAGACAAACGCCGTCCGGACCTGAAATATATTGACCTGAGCTGTAAGAATGCTAACACGGTATTACCTTACATTGACCTGGTCAATGAAACACTGGAATTACAGATCCTGAACTACTACAAGTCTATAAATGAGCCCGGGTTCCAGAATATTTCTATCCCCGGATCATTCCAGACGAGTGGTACGGAAGCAGAGCTGGATGCCAATCCCGAGCATGTTTATAAAAAAGAGGGCAAGTATATTCCTTATGAAGGTTATACACTTGTGTACGACAAAAAGCTGAGCAAGGCCGTTTATCCCAATACTCTGCCCTTCAATATGGCTAAGGTAGAATCAGACGCTTTCCTGGACTATTCTGGTTTATCAAAAGCTGAACTGATGAACAGCTTCAGACCGGCAACCTTTAATACCAGTAACAGCAGCACCGGCCTTAATCATTATACCCGCGCTGCTGCCTACCTGGACCTGGATGTAACCGCAGCAGATATCATTTCAGGCAGCAACTTGTATGCAGATCCGGTCTTCTATGGTACTGACCAGAACGGTTTGAACAATTTAAACGCGGACCTGGAGTCCCTATTAAAAAGAACCTCGCTGGAATACACTGAATTCCTGCAGATAATGGTGACCGATTACCTGAACCCACTGGTACCTGGCCCCAACAATACCACTACCAGGAGATTCGCGATAACGGCTAAACCAGGATTCCCTAATGATACCTGTGCCTTATCTGAATTAATGCTCACCTGCACGCCCCTGTCGGGCGAACAGGCCAGTGATCTATTTAAAGTATTTTTCAAGCAACTCCACCGCTTTGTGCGCTTATTCCGCGCTACCAAATGGAGTATTTACCAGTTGGATATCGTATTGAGATCCATCGGTCTGAATACCTTGTATGTTAAAGACAGCACGACCAATACTTATGTAGACCCGATGAATAAAACGGTATTTACCTCTATTGCCTGGATCAAAGAGATCAGTGATATTTTCAGCCAGTCCCCGGAATATATCTGCACCCTGTGGAGTAACCTGGATACCTATGCCTATATTGACTTTGAAAACCAGCAGGTATTAGCACCTTCTGTCTATGACAGCTTCTTCAGGAATAAGAGCTTGTTAAACCCACTGGATCCGAATTTTGACAACCCGGCCCAGATCAACGGAACCGTACACGAAAATGTCGGAACAATCAGTGCCGTGTTACAAATGGAAGTAAAGCAGATCGCGGAGATCCTGAACAATGATCTCTCACAAGCTACAGACCTGGCTACGCTCAGTCATATTATGCGTTGCCGGACTTACGCCGCGTTCTTTGGCAATAATTCATTTGCTACTGCTGTTGAGCGTTTAAAACTGATCAATTTCGGCATCCCTAACGCAACACCTTTAAGCCTGCTTGAGATCATCGAAATGGTTAAAGCATTTACATGGGCTGACCAGGAAGTTTTCTCCTGGGAAGAAAGGGCTTACTTGCTGACCGGTAAAGATCCTATGGGCACTTTCACGCCTACCAATACGACTATCGAGCAATTCTTAGGGAATTTAAGAAAAATGCTGAAGACTATTGCTAAGGACAACAACCTTGAAGACCCGGACAATGAGGCATTAAGAAACCGTGTGAAACAGGAAGCCGATCACATGTTTACGGACACCTTCAATTTACCTAAAACCGAATTCACAGGGCCTTCAGCGACCGTTTCAGCAAGCTTCATACAGCCGTTTTTTGAATTAGCCAGCGGAGATGAGTTGTTAGACATTTTGAGCAAGAATGAATTTGTACAAGGCACTGCAGATCTCAAACCCGCCGTGATGTTGGCCGGAGGGGTCGCAGCGGATGAAGTGTATAAAATATACCGTTTCTTATCCAAGATCACTATGATGAGCGATAAACTCAAATTAGATGATGAGCTGATCTCCTTTTTCCATAAGAAGACAAGCGGCCTGCTTCCGGCCGACAAGTTTAGTGCTTATGATCTCAATAACCTGGATAGCTTATTCGCAGCCGGATTCACCGGTTATTTAAAATGGATCAAAGTGCGTGACTTGTTCAGCTTAAGCACAGCGGTGCTTATGAAGCTGATAGAGGGAACCAATTTAAGTAATTGGGCAAGTTTGCTCGTAGAGCATACCGGCCTGGAGGCAGCCGACCTGGAGGCCATCCTGGGTAGCATTGCATTCCCTTCCTCCACTCAGAATATTACGGGTATCATGGAAGGATACTTCAATAATACTGCCGGAGCCACATCTCATAATGAGAACATGAACCTGCTGCTGGATGCTTATGACCTCATTAGCTATGGCCGTCAACTGGGCATGCCGGTTAGTGATCTGTATGCCGCCATCTTACCGGAAACCACGCTCCCGCAAGCCCGGGCCATCCGCAAGGCTTTAAAAGCCAAATACGGACCGGAGCAATGGCTGAAATTGGTCAAACCGGTTCAGAATAAATTGCGTACCGCGCAAAGAGATGCCTTGGTGGATTATATCCTGGCCGATCCGCGCATCGTCGGCAGTACCGCTGCGGTATTAAAAACAGCCAACAACCTGTTCGAGCATTTATTGATCGATGTGGAAATGGAGTCTTGTATGAAAACCTCCCGCTTGAAAATGGCCATCAGTTCCGCGCAATTATTTATGGACAGGGCAATCCTGAAACTGGAAAAAAGTCCTGATGGTGCTACCACAATCAACTTAAGCCAGCAAGCGATTACCCAATGGCACGAGTGGCGCAAGTGGTACCGCATCTGGGAAGCCAACCGTAAGGTATTCCTGTACCCGGAAAACTGGATCGAGCCGGAATTGAGGAACAAAAAGACGAAGTTCTTTAAAGAACTGGAAGCACACTTATTGCAGGATGAGATCACCGATGCCCGCGTAGAAGACGGTTTCCGTATCTACCTCGAGGGGCTGAATGAAGTCGCACGCCTGGAGCCCGTTTCGGCCTACCAGCAAACTACTTATGGCAGGAACATCCTGCACGTATTTGCAAGGACCGACAGTAGTCCGCAACGTTACTATTACCGTAACCGGGAAGATAATGAATGGTCTGACTGGCAGAAAATTGATGTTGATATCAAAAGCGACCATATCAGCCCGGTTATGTGGAATAATAAACTATATATCTTCTGGCTTACTTTCCAGAAAACAAAACCTAATGTAAACGAGCAAACCTTAGTGGACAATAATAAAGCAGCACGATTCAGAACAGGATGGTGTGACACCCTGACGGGTTTAAGCAGCAATACTACCTTGATCAATGATGTAGATCATGATGCTTTCACCGTATGGAAAGTAACCTTAAACTGGACACAACTGCAGAACGGTAAATGGCAGAGCCAGGAAATGTGTAAGGACATCATGGAGCTGGACGTAAATAAATTCCAGATCAACCAGACCAATAAAGATTCGTACACTTCAGCCAATGCACAAGCGGCCATCAACCTGCTTACCAGCAGGAATTCCGTAAAGATCGACGAATTCTTCAAAAACAGGATCTATCTATATACGCCTTTTGAAGGCGCTCCGCCAAGGGAAATGCATGGCGTGTGCTTCAACCTGGTGATCCCCGGTGGACTGCTGGAAGTAGGCTTTGGCGCCCATACCTTCCTGTGGAAAGGAGACAACAGCAGGGACCCTTACGTATTGATGGACAACGATCGTGGCTGCCGCGTTATCGCACCGGAAGGGACAAGGATCAATAAAATGAAATTTATACAGGACCCTAAGCTCATTAGCTCCGGCTTAAAGGCCAACTATGATATCGATACCTTTGCCGGAAGCTATTACGTGTTTGCCGATAACAGCATGGCCATGAACCTGATGCACAAAGCCGCTTCACCGCGACTGGTACTGGCTAAGACTCCAACTGCCTACCGGCTGACCGCCTCGGCCCCTTCAGACAAAGATGATGCTGTCTACAACCCTTTAAAGAACACGTTCTTCTTTGAAGACCAGGCCCATACTTTTCTGGTGGAAGAGGCGGACACTTCCCAAAAACTCTTCCTGGCAGTGACGAACGATGTGGTAATGATCAAGGATGCCACTGCCAAAGCTGCAAAGGATAACTTTGCCAGAGCGCTGACCGCTGCCGGCTCAGGCTCCGGTATCAGACAAGCTGGCGACCCTTTCCCGGCTATGAGCAGGTTCCGGTTCAATACATTCTACCACCCGCAGGTGCCTAACTTGATCGCTTCCCTGAACAGTAGCGGGGTACCCGGTTTGTTAACCCTGGCTAACCAGTCACAGGCCGATACCATCAAGTTCGCTACTACCTACAGTCCTACCGGG
This sequence comes from uncultured Edaphocola sp., assembly GCA_964277835.1. Classification (GTDB taxonomy): domain Bacteria; phylum Bacteroidota; class Bacteroidia; order Chitinophagales; family Chitinophagaceae; genus Edaphocola. The sequence goes on from CAXYKQ010000298.1 coordinate 17,421, forward strand.
TATGTAGATTCCCGATACCCTGTAAGCAATATGCAGTTCGCCTTCAGTGATCCCTACAGCATGTACAACTGGGAGGTATTCTTCCATGCGCCCATGATGATCGCCCAGGGATTAACCCAGAACCAACAGTTTGCAGCGGCCCAGAAATGGTTCCATTACATTTTTGATCCTACCAGCAGCTCCGGTAACGGGAAACAACGCTTCTGGAAATTCAAACCTTTCTTTGACGAAGCAGGCGGTACCATACAGACCCTGCCGCAGCTCCTGCAGGCCATCCACAATAATGGTGCGGCTGTAGAGCAAGTGAAAGCCTGGGAGAAAGATCCGTTCAACCCACATCGTATAGCCCGTATGCGTGTACTGGCCTATATGAAAAACGTGGTCATGAAATACCTGGACAACCTTATTGCCTGGGCAGACAACCTGTTCCGCCAGGACAGTATGGAGTCTATCAACGAAGCTACGCAGCTCTATATCTTAGCGGCCAATATCCTAGGAGATCGCCCGAAACAGATCCCGCAGCGCGTCAAACGTGGCGATCTGGCATTCTATAATTTCATGCCGAACTTGTTTAACCATACCAATGGAACACAGCCGGTTAACCCCGATTTTGTCACCCAGTTAGACGCTTTGTCCAATGCAATGGTGGCCATAGAGTCATTCTATGCCCCGAATGCAGCGGCAGGTAATGCGAACTACAGCGGCACCAGCCAAGGCACAAGCTCCGGCGGAACAAGAAAAGGAGAAGGAAACATTCCTTTGCAAACCTTCTATTTCTGCCTGCCCAATAATGATAAGCTGATCAAGTACTGGGACCTGATCGCAGACCGCTTGTTTAAGATCAGGAATTGTAAAAACGTAGATGGGTTAACCCGCCAATTATCTCTTTATGAATCCCCTATCGATCCGGCCTTACTGGTAAGGGCGAGAGCTATGGGGATCAGTACAGAGTCTTTCCTTAACCAACTGTACGGCACTAAAAGGCCTTTGCACCGCTTTAGCTACATGGTACAAAAAACCAATGAAATCCTGGGCGATGTGAAAGCCCTGGGCGGAGCCATGCTCAGCGCACTGGAGAAAAAAGATGCCGAAGCTATTGCCTTGTTACGTTCAACGCAAGAGCATGAAATGCTGACCAAAGTAAGATCAGTAAAAGAACAGCAGGTAGAAGAGGCTGCGAAAAACCTGGAAGGCTTAAGGATCAGCCAGGCTAATACCCAACAACGCTTTGACTTCTACGCATCCCGGAAGTTTACCAATGCTAACGAGCAGAAGCATTTGGACAAAATGCAGTCGGCGATGATCTACCAGGTAGTGCAGGGAGCCTTGAGCACTACGGCAGGTGTGCTTTCGGCAATACCGACAGCACACGCACAGGCAGTATCTTCCGGGGTAAGTTTCGGCGGACTGCAGCTGGCTAATGTTATGAATGCCGTAGCAGGTGCAGCTGGTATTATGGCTACGATCGACTCTGCAAAAGGCGCTATGGCAGCCACCAAAGGCGGATATGAACGCCGTATGGATGACTGGCAGTTCCAGAAAGCTAGCGCAGCCAAAGAACTGGAGCAATTAGAGCAGCAGCTCTTTGCTGCCCAGATCAGGTTAGACATTACCAAACAGGAATTACGGAACCATGAATTGCAAACCGAGCAAAACAGGGAAATGGATACCTATATGCGCAGCAAATTCAGCAACCAGGAGTTGTACAACTGGATGATCAGTCAACTGGCTGTTACCTATTTCCAAAGCTACCAGATGGCCTTTGATATGGCAAGACAGGCAGAGCAGTGTTACGAACATGAACTGGGCAAAACCACAACCGGAATTATTAAGCAGGGTTACTGGGACAGCCTGAAAAGAGGTTTACTAAGCGGCGAAAACTTACAGTTGGATGTACGCAGACTGGAAAAAGCTTATATGGAATCTAATAAGCGGGAACTGGAATTAACCAAGAACATTTCTTTGGCTTTGTTCCAACCGCAGGCAATCCTGGAACTTAAAGCAACCGGTACAACAACCATTACTATACCTGAAGTATTGTTCGACATGGATTATCCGGGACATTATATGCGCCGCATTAAATCGGTAAGTATTTCTATCCCTTGTATTACCGGGCCTTATACTACGGTTAACTGCCAGTTGAGCCAGGTAAACAGTAAGTACCGTAAAGAAAGTACCGCTTCTGACTACAATAACGCTAACCACTTTACAGAATTGAAAGACAACAGTATTATTGCGACCAGCACGGCACAGAACGATAGTGGGGTGTTTGAACTGAACTTCAGGGATGAGCGCTACCTGCCGTTTGAAGGCACCGGGGCTATTTCCACCTGGACGATCAGTTTCCCGGGAAAAATCCGCCAGTTTGACCTCAACAGTATCAATGATATTATCTTCCATATCAAGTATACTGCACAATATGATGGCGGTCTGGAGGAAGCTGCAAACGACAGTGTGAAAGAGTTGTTGGAGACCCTTACTAGTACAGCAGGCTTTAACGCACATACCTTACAGTTTTATACCAGTGCAAAACACGAGCATAGTGCCGATTGGTTTGACTACGGCAAAAAGTTTGCGGATAATGAAAGTACCCGGCTGGCGCTTTCCTTTAACCAGGAACAGTTCCCCTTCTTTACAAAAGGTAAAAAAGTTACGGTTAAGAATATCAGACCCGCGGTATTGCTGAAATCAAAACTTGTCGGTAATTATACCCTGAGTGTTACCTACACCGTTAATGGTAATTACGTCACTAAATCAATACCGGTAAGCAGCGATAAAGCAGCAGGTAAACTTGTTCCTTTAATTGAGATTCCGTTAGGTACACAGCCAATTATCTTCCAGCAAAATACTAAAGTGATACAGGTAAGGATAATGGAAAACAGTACACAGCTTTGTGTCAATGCCGCAGAGTTGTTCGATGATATAATTCTGGTATTAGATTATGTAATAGAAGGTACACCTGCCGTTACCGCGCCAGATGACCAACCTCAAACAGGATTTGATACGCAAGACCTAATTGGTTGGTGGATGGCAGATTCCGAAGAAAATACATTAGAGGGTAACTCGATTCGCATCTTAAAAGATAAGAGTACAAGCAACTTTGACATTTCCCCTTTTGAAAATTTTCAGCCTGTAGCGCTAATTTCGGAAGCTAATATGAAATACATGCAATTCGGCTCTTCATTATTTTATAATGCGGCAAGTGCATCAGTATTATCCGGTGATAGTTCTTTTACCGTATTCCTTGTTGGAACAACCTCTTTTACTCACTCTTTTAATATATATGGAAATTATTCAAAATTCCATATAACAGACAAGGTTTATGTTTCTTTAAATGAACAATCGCTACAAGAGTATAGTATAGACCGAAATGCCCCCGATTATTCGATTGTCACTTTTAGTCAGTCAGAGACATACTCTAATCTTAAGTCTTATGATACAGATGGGTTAGTCAAAAATAGTTTAGTAATCAATAATACAAACTTACCTCCGACGTATAATGCTGGCTTCTTTATCGGCGTAGAGCCCAAAACAACTGATGGTATTCCAGGTAAGTTTTATGAAGCAATTGTATTTGACAGGGTATTGCCTCCCGGAGAGATCAAATCTGTTCTGCACTACCTTAAATCCAAGTACCCCTTTCTTAACTAAGTAAAATCCTTATCCATTATGAACACCCAATCTAAATCCCCTGAAGGTGGCGGCAGTAAGTACCCCCTGGAGCAGTACAGCGTCCAGCCTCCGAAGGAAGAAGATAAAAGCCCTTATTACAAAAGTGCGGCCCCTTCGCTGGCCCTCCCCAAAGGGGGAGGCGCCCTGAAGGGCATCGATGAAAAATTCTCTGTAAACG
>CAXYKQ010000299.1:0-3082 GCA_964277835.1 uncultured Edaphocola sp.
CTCCGCCATCGGGAGAGACCAGCTTTACATTGCTTCCTATCCTTTTTAATACTTCGTCTATAAAAACATAATTGGTAACGATCTCACAATTGTTTAGCAATGCAGGAGCGACTTCAGAGTGCGGGTCGAATACCGTCACTTTCGCAAAGCCCATGGCGTTGATGATATCGGCATACACTTTTACCGTCAATGGCTCACCGGGAATCATAATCCTGTCCTGGCGCGCTCCCGGGAAATAAGGTATGAAAAGGTTTATCTTCTGTACGCCCATGCGCTTCAGGGCATCGGCGGTTACGCACAATTCCCCAAGACGGTTAAAACTGTTAAGGCGGTGTGTGATAGTTACGGTTTGCGATACATCAAAACCGGGCTCGATCTTTATATGCGGTTCGCCACCGGAAAACGAAAAGCTTTTGAATGCAATTTCGGTTCCTTCTATTGGCATGAAAGCGGGGTCAAGATTTAAAACTAACATATCAAATATATTTTGCGTTATTTTTACACAAAGTTAAACGAATAAAATTATCCCACAAATTATTTAGTGTATTTTTTACGCAAACTTTATTTCAAAGTGGAATCCTTCCTTTTCCATAGCCTGGTATTTGGCTTTATTGAAGCGGAAAAGCTTAGCAGGGCGGCCTTCTTTTTTATCGGATAAATGTCCTGTATCCTCAACAATCCCGAAGCTCATTATTTTTTTCCGGAAATTCCTACGATCGATCTCCTTCTGTAAAATTATGCAATATAGGTTTTCGAGTTCGGAAAAGAGGAATTCAGCCGGAAGCAGGTCGAAACCCACAGGCTGGTAGGTGAGTTTTGCTTTAAGGCGGGCAAAGGCAGTGTTGATTATCAGGTTGTGGTCGAAAGCAAGCGCAGGCACCTCATCAATTGCACACCACTGCACGTTCTCGGCATCTGTAGCCGCTTTAATCTCCGTTTTGGAGGAATCGATGAGTGCAAAATAAGCCACCGATATCACCCTGTTACGGGAGTCGCGGCCGGTATCATCACCAAAAGTATATAGCTGTTCCAGGTAATTCACGGCCACGTTGGTCTCCTCATGCAGCTCGCGTTTTACGGCATCGATAAGCGGCTCATCGTCATGCACAAGTCCGCCGGGAAGCGCCCAGTAAGCTTCTTCCTGCCCAAACTTTTGCCGGATGAGGAGTACATACAGCCGGCTATTTTGGTAACCGAAAACAACGGCATCTACGGCGATCCTGATATTTTGCAACATAGTGTATGGTTTACACAAAGATAGATGAATAAATGTAACGAGGATGACGCGGATCGGACTGATTATCGCAGATTTTTACTCATAGTCGATTTGTTAACGCTGCATTTTATTAAGAGCCTGCCTAAAGAAATCCGTGTAAATCCGCCCGATCCGCGTCATCCGCGTTCCAATAACCCTCAAAAGAAAAAGCCCCCTTATCCAGGAGGCCGTGTGTTAGTTTTTTGATAATGCATTTAGTTTTTCAGGATCACGAACCAATCCCACTCCTGCGGGTTGCCAATGCCTACACTTGGCGTATAAAGGAACAAGTGTATTTTGGCATTTGGGTTGCTTGCCCTGTAAGCTGCTACCTGCTGGAGGTCGCTAATGGCATTCCATATCGACTGGTAGTCGATTTCCGATGGAGGAATCACGCCTTCGCCCTCATTTATATAATTCACCGTTTCAAATTGTGAAAGTGCAGGCATTTCCCCTGAATTATCCATTACAGAAAAGGTACCGGGTGCATCCAGGGCTTGCGGATACGTCATTGCGCCAAGGCCGCTCCACACGATCGTACCATCGAAAATAGTCCCGCCAGTTTCGGTATATTTCAGCTTAATACTGCCAAAGTCCCCGGGCGGCACATAATCGTGCCCAATAGTAAAGCCGTTGGCATCGGGAAAGATAAGCTCTTTTCCGCCTTCAAAGGTGTTGGTGAGGAGGTCGACTTTCAACAAAAGCACCTTGTTTTCAGTGTTGATCGGGTTATCAACCGTTGATGCATTGTCATCCGAACAGGACATAAAGAATACGCCTAATCCAAAAAGTAAAATTGTTTTTTTCATAATGTGCATGGTTTTTACTTTTAGATGCGACGGCACGCAAACGGTTGCGTTAAATTATTATATTTTTCTTACAATATAAAGCTATAGCCACTTACTGTATTTTTTTTTCATTTCTTCATGTGAGATGAGATTTTCTTCTAATTTGCTTTCTTCATCTGAAAGAAGTATCTCATTTTGTTCTTCAGCCGGCAGGCTATCCCAAAATAATCCTGAGTTTTTCGACACTCTTTTACTCATAATAATCTTTAGAAATTAATTATTCGAAACAATACTTTCCGCCGCTATAAATCCATCCGTCCAGGCATTCTGGAAGTTGAACCCACCGGTTATAGCATCAATATTCAGTATTTCCCCGGCAAAATATAAATTTTCGAGCAACTTGCTTTCCATCGTTTTGAAGTTAACTTCCTTCAGGTCTATGCCCCCTGCCGTAACGAACTCTTCTTTAAAGGTGCTTTTACCATTCACATTAAAATGCCCATCGGTCAGTTGCATGGCGAGCGCCTGCAACTGGTTTTTGGAAAGGTCGGCCCAACGTGTTTCAGTGGTAATTCCTGATGCAGCAACGAGGCTCTCCCACAAGCGTTTCGGGAAATCGAACGGCGAGTGCTTGCCTACGGTCTTTTTTGCCTGTTCCTGCTTCAACTCTTTAAGTGTTTCGAGGCAGTCATCAGTATCCACATCGTTCAGCCAGTTGACCTGCAATGTGAACTGGTAGTTTTTGGCGAACAGGTCGCGCGCTCCCCATGCCGAAAGGCGCAGTATCCCCGGGCCACTCATGCCCCAGTGCGTTATCAGCAGCGGACCGGAAGCTTCGAGCTTTGTGCCTTTTACCTTTACCGATGCCATTGCCGAAACCCCCATCAGGTCTTTGATGCGCGGGTCTTTTATATTGAAGGTGAAAAGCGATGGCACGGGTGGTACTATAGTGTGCCCCAACCCTGCCAGCATATCCCACATTTTGGGGTTGCTGCCTGTGGCCATGACCAACTTTTCGGCCAAAAATGTTTCCTTATTC
>CAXYKQ010000300.1:0-10855 GCA_964277835.1 uncultured Edaphocola sp.
TCACACGCCGACTTTATTTTTTGGCAGAGATATTCCTATGAATGCCTGTAATGTCTGGAATTTGGACACCGGGGCCGCTTACACCGGTAAGGCCACTATAATGAATGTAGCGACGAAACAGTTTTATCAAAGCGACCCTCTGATCAAATTGTACCCCAATGAAAAAGGCAGAAATTAATCATAAACAAAAACATTAAAATACAATGAACCCATTATTATTGACCGATGGTTATAAACTCGACCATAGAAGACAATATCCTGAAGGAACTACTTTAGTGTACTCCAACTGGACACCCAGGAAGAGCCGTATGCCGGAGATACAGGAAGTGGTCTTCTTTGGTCTGCAGTATTTCATCAAGAAATATATTCTGGAAGATTTCGAACAATACTTTTTCCGCCAGCCTAAAGAAATAGTGATTGCGGCTTATAAAAGAAGAATGGATCATTATCTCGGGCCCAATGAAATAGGTACCCATCATATAGCGGCCTTACACGACCTGGGTTATATCCCTATGGTCTTTAAAGCCTTGCCGGAAGGGGTTTCCGTCCCTATGCGCATCCCAATGTTTACGATGTACAATACGTTACCGGATTTTTTCTGGCTCACTAATTATTTCGAAACTTTATTGTCTAACGTGATCTGGTTGCCCTGTACCTCGGCCACTATTGCCAAAAGCTATCGTAAGCTGCTGGACGGGTATGCGGCGATGACCTCTTCCGTTCCGGAGTTTGTAGACTGGCAGGGACACGATTTCTCAATGCGTGGTATGGGTGGCGTTGAGTCGGCCCTGATCTCGGGCATGGGTCATTTGTTGAGCTTTACCGGTACCGATACAGTGCCTGCGATCGAATACCTGGAACGTTATTACGCGGCAGATGTAACCAAAGAGTTAGTCGGCGGTTCTGTCCCTGCGACAGAGCACTCTGTCATGAGCATGGGTACGATAGAAGATGAGCAGGGCACTTTTAAACGCCTGATCACCGAAGTTTATCCATCCGGGATTGTTTCCGTGGTATCGGACACCTGGGACTTATGGAAAGTGCTGACGGTCTACCTGCCTGCGCTAAAAGAAGAAGTACTGACAAGAAACGGGAAGTTGGTGATCAGGCCGGACAGCGGAGACCCGGTATGGATTCTTTGCGGTAATCCTGAAGGGCAAACTGAAGAAGAGCGGAAAGGCGTGGTGCAGCTGCTCTGGGAAGTCTTTGGCGGCACTATCAATGAGAAAGGATATAAGGAACTGGACCCGCATATCGGCGCTATTTATGGCGATAGCATTACGCTGGAGCGTGCCAAAGCAATCTGTGAAGGTCTGAAACAAAATGGCTTCGCGTCCACCAACGTAGTGTTAGGCATCGGCTCTTTTACCTACCAGTATAATACCCGCGACACCTTTGGCTTTGCGATGAAAGCGACTTACGGCGAAGTAGCCGGTGCCGGGCGTTCTATTTTTAAGGACCCGGTTACGGATGACGGTACCAAAAAATCGGCAAAGGGTTTGATGCAAGTAATAGCGCAAAATAATACTTACCAGTTAAAAGGCCAGGTAAGCTGGGAAGAGGAGAACACCGGCGCTTTAAAGGAAGTATTCAGGGACGGTAAATTGTTAGTGGAAGCAACCTTATCGGAGATCCGGGCAAGAATAAAAAATAAATAAGATGAATACAAAATATAGTATAGAAGGGCTGCAAGCACTTATAAATGAAGGTTTTCAAGCTAAGTATATCTTTTTCTGGGGACATACCGCGCCGGCAGGAGAGGAGGTGGGTAAGTTCGTGTTTAGTCAATGGTATCCTTCCGCATTTACAGTGAACGGGATTTTATACAAAACGGCCGAACACTGGATGATGGCCCATAAAGCCTTATTGTTTGAGGACCGGGAAGCCTTTGAAAAGATCATTGCCTGCCACAAACCTGCCGAGGCAAAAGCGTTGGGCAGAATGGTGCGTAATTATGAGGAGGCCCGCTGGAATGAAAAGAAATTTGAAATCGTAGTACAGGGTAATATCCACAAGTTTGCACAAAACAAAAATTTAGCGGCTTACTTGTTGGGTACCGGTGATCGCGTTATTGTGGAGGCAAGCCCGGTAGACCCGGTCTGGGGGATAGGTTTGGCGCAGGATAGCCCTAAAGCCTTGCACCCCGATACCTGGAAGGGAGAGAATCTCCTTGGATTTGCATTGATGGAAGCCCGTGACTTTTTAAGCAGCGGAGCGGATCCCGGTACATTGAAATGATCATTTTAAGTTCCAAAAAATACAGCCTATAAGGCTGCAGAACAGGCATCATGATAAATCGTATAAAAGTCTTGCAAGGGGATATAACAAAAATTGAAACAGATGCAATCGTGAATGCGGCTAATACCTCTTTGTTGGGTGGTGGCGGAGTTGATGGTGCGATACATAGAAGCGGTGGACCTGCTATCCTGGAGGAATGCCGTAAGATAAGAGCGCGGCAAGGCTCCTTAGCGGTAGGTGCAGCAGTGTACACCACTGCCGGCAACCTGCCTGCAAAATATGTCATCCATACGGCAGGACCCGTTTGGAATGGCGGTAATAAGCAGGAGGCAGAATTACTGGAAGCGTCCTATCTCAATGCTTTAAAATTGGTAGTTGAACTGGGATGCCGTTCTGTTTCATTTCCCAATATCAGTACCGGTATTTATGGCTTCCCTAAAGGAAAGGCGGCAATTGTAGCCCTAAAAACTATCAGCACTTTTTTGGAAGCAAACCCGGAACTTAAGTTAAACGTGAGCTTAGTCTGCTACGACCGGCAACATTTTGAATTAATGCGCGATACATTATCGGAGTTGGCGCGTAAGTTGTGATTGATTAAAATAATTATGAAGGAGATACAGTTGAACCAGGTAAAAGCTGCGCTTTTCGGGGTGGCTACGGGCGATGCTTTAGGCGTGCCGGTTGAATTTAAGGGCAGGAAAAGTATCGCATTGAGCCCGGTAAGTGATATGATTGGCTATGGTACTTATAATCTACCCCCGGCACCTGGTCCGACGATAGCTCGTTGACTTTTTGCCTGGCGGAATCATTGAGTAAAGGCTATGACCTGCAGCAAATAGCTGATACCTTTGCCGATTGGGCTTACAAAGGTTATTGGACACCACGTGGTGTTGTATTTGATATTGGTATAGCTACGAGAGAGGCTTTATGGCGGGTGAAGCAGGGCTTATCACCTATGTTTTGCGGTGGTACGGATGAAGGTGACAATGGGAATGGTTCGCTGATGCGTATTCTACCTTTGCTCTTCTACATCAAAGACAAGGACCATAGATATACGCTACCGGATTGTCAGGGAAGTATCCGCTATAACGCATGCACATGTTCGTTCGGTTAATGCCTGTTTTTATTATCTTGAATTTGCCCGCAGGATATTGTTAGGTGAGTCTTTGCCGGATATTTATCAGGCGCTTAAGGAAGAGATCAGCACTTTTTTTGAGGCACAATATATGCCAGATACTGAGCTGAATGTGCTTTCGCGTTTACTGAAAGATAATATTTACGAAAAGAAAATCGGTACGATAAGGAGTAATGGTTATGTAATCAGCACGCTTGAAGCGTCTATATGGTGCCTGATGAATAGCAATAGCTTTGAATCCGCAGTGTTGGATGCAGTAAACCTGGGTGAAGATACGGACACTACGGGGGCCGTTACCGGCGGGCTCGCCGCCCTGTATTATGGCTTTGATGCTATTCCCGCACGCTGGCTGAATGAACTGGCCCGGAAAGAGGATATAGAAAATTTATGTGTACAGTTCACCGCTTCTTTACAAAAGAAATAACCAAGACGGCCCATTGTATTAGATAGTTACTTTGTATATAGGCAAATTTAAAGCTACATTAGGTAGCTTTAAATTTTTTCCATCAACACCTTTTCCAGGGCTTCAATAAATAGTTTATCCGGTCTGTCGGTGAAGATGCCCGAATCCTGCCCGGCACGCACTCCACGCAGGAAGACGTAAATCACCCCACCGAAGTGCTGTTCATAATCATAGGCATCGCCCATTCTTTGCCGGAGAAATTTATGTACCGCAACGGTATAGATCAGGTATTGCAGCGTATATTGACTATGATGCATTGCCTGTGCCAGATTTGGGCCTTCGTAATCTTTTAATTCAAAGCCTAAATAGTTGGACTTCCAATCCAGGATATAGAAGCGGCCTTCATACTCAAAAAGGAGATCGATGAAGCCGGTCATCATACCGCTCAATTGCTGGTACCTGTCCTGTATACCGGTATCATAATGTGCCAATAACAGGAGCAGATTTTGAACGGACTGCTCCTGGTGTAAAGGAAACATAAACTCCAGTTCATTTAACCGCTTTCCGGATGGGACGGCGGAAAGCCTAAAGGACCGGTTGTTGACGTCGATCCGCGCATTCAATACATGGTGCAGCATTTGCGCGATCATCGCTGAGTGATCAACCTCTTTCCCTTTCTCGGTTCTGTTAAACGACGCGAGTAATTTGTTGGAAAGGTAATCCAGTTGCGGTTCCGTATAATCACTTTGAAAATCGATTCGTTCCAACAATTCATGCAGTTTGGTCCCTACATCCGCGCCGCGCTCCAGCTGGTTGAAAATAAACTGATCATAGGCTGTCAGTTCATTGGAGTAAGGCCTTGGCTCAAATTCATGTTTGATGCTTAAAGCCGAGTAGCTGTACAGGCCCCAGTGAGCACGGCTTTGCTCTGCCTGTTTCAGGTCCAGGTCTATGGTGGTAGTTTTATCGGCATGCCCCGGATGGTAAGCCGCTGGTGTTGCCGTAGTGCGGTAATCCGTCACAATGCCGTTATCTGCAGGGATCGTTTGCATCAACTGGTGTAAAGGTTTGCCTGCAAACTTATCGGTAGAATAATAAATATAGCAGCGGTAAGCAGCACGTGTAATGGCTACGTAGATCAGGCGTCTTAATTCCTGGTCTTCATTTTTCAGTAATTGCTGCTGTTCTTTTTCGTTAAGGTCCGGCTTCAGTTTCAGTATCCTGGTACCGTTATCTGTCCTGAGCGTATGGAGTTGCTGCTCCCTGATGTCTGGCTGCGTGTGTACTCCATAAACGAAGACGACCGGGTATTCCAGTCCTTTACTTTTGTGTAAAGTCAGTATCTGTACTGCGTTTTCGTCGCTTTCTATTTGCAGGGTAAATTCGTCACCGGCTACCTTGTCTCCCGTGGATTGCTTTAGCCATACCCAAAGCTCATCCGCATTTAGGGCTTTCCGGTATTGTTGCTGATGCAGCAGCTCCGCTAATTGCATCAGGTTAGACAAAACTCTTTGTTTGCCAAAATTTTTTGAAAATTGTTGCTGCAGGTTAAAATCGCTGAACAGTTTCATCAGGGCCTGGAATGTTTTTTGTTCCATTATCAGCTGGTGGTAGTCGCTGAAAAGGGCCAGTAAAGCGATGTCATCAATCTTAAACATATTGATCGCCACACCGGCAATATCCATGTGCAGTTCATTCAGGAACGTCAGGTAAAGGGCCGATTTTACATTTTTAATATTAGGCTGTATCATCGCCTGCAGGATCAGCGACAAGTCCTGTGCCTCTTTGGTATCTAATACTTTGGCGTCGTCGATAGTTACAGCGGGGATGTTCCACTTTTGTAATTCCTGTTTAATGCTACGGCCGAATTTCGTTTGTCGTACCAGTATGGCAATGTCTTCAGGACGCAGCGGCCTGGGAGGGCTGGCTTCATCTGCCTGCAACTGGTAACCATTTGCCGGGTTGAGCAATGCGGCAATCTCTTCGCAAATGCCCTCAAAAGCTACCTGCTCATTTTTTGCGGGCGCAAAGAAAAGGCTTTCTGCTTGTTCATTACCTGCTTTTAAAAAGCTCCGCGTAACATGCTTTGGCTTTACGGTATGGTAGACTATTTTTTGTTCATCACTCTCCTCGTAGCCGAATGCGGCTGCTCCTGCTGCAATGAAAAACTGGTTGGCGGCATGGATCATACTTTTCGAGGATCGGAAATTAGTGTCCATACTGTACTTATTACTTACCAGGTTGCTGGCGTACAAGTAGCTGGCTACATCAGCATTCCGGAAGGCATAGATACTTTGTTTGGGATCGCCGATCAGGAAAAGAACACCCCCGTTTTCTTCCGGCTGATCTACAAATAATTTTTTAAATAGCTGGAATTGTACCAGGTCCGTATCCTGGAACTCGTCAATAAAAACGACTTTATACTTTTCCCTTATCAGCATACAGAGCTTTTCGTTATTATCGATAACGATGGCTTTGTGCAGGTTAAGGATCATCGCGTCAAAAGTCAATACATTACTTTGCCGGATCTTTTCTTTAAGCAAAGGCAGGTAATCTCTTTGAGCCAGTAATAATAACACATCGGTGACCAGGTGGGTTTGCTCAGAGATTTCGGTCTTTAACGCCAGGTACGCTGCAAATAATTGCCAGTAACCGGATTTTAATTTCTGGAAGTAAGCCGCTACTTTTTTTTCGGTTAATCCCTTGTATGCCTGGGCAAACAGCTGTTCCGGGTCATCAATTTTATCTGCAAAGGCCCTCTCCGCAGCTTTCCCTGCTTGCGCCAGGTCGGCTAAAAGTTCCGCTTTATGTTGTACAGCATAAGTTAAAATAGCTTCTTTCTTAGCGGCCAGCTCAGCTTGTGCCTGTTGCATGCGCGTCCAGTAATAGGCCAAGTCTAAACCCTCGTCAATCGAGTGATGCCCGTGGAAGCGGGTGCCGGCCAGGCCTTTTACCAGCAGCTCTTTGAGCATTTTGCGGATTGTTTCCATATCTTTTAACTCCAGCATATTTACCGGTAGCAAGCTGAGCTCTTTACGCCAGAAAGTATTGACGGTATTGTCGATAAATTCATCCACATTCGTCTGTAATTCCAATTGGAAGGGTTGCCCTGTTTCGAAGGCAAATTCGAAGAGCATTTGCTGGCAAAAGCCATGGATGGTCATGATGGGCGCTTCGTCCAGTAAGAGCAAAGCTGCGCGCAGCCGGTCTTTCAGGCCTTCTTTATCCGCCGCCGCCGCTACCAGTTGCCGGATAAGCGGTTCATTGCAGGCGCTGCCTGCTGCTGCATCATAAGCTTCTTTGATAAATGCCCTGATACGCTCCTGCAATTCTGCAACCGCAAAGTTGGTGTAGGTGACAATCAGCTGGTTTTCCAAAGGAACCTGCTGCTCTATGATCATCCTTAAAATAAGAATACCTATGGAGAACGTTTTCCCGGTTCCCGCGCTGGCTTCCACAAGATTTTTTCCTGCTAAAGGAACGGTTTGTACATTGAAGGGTAAAAGATTATTCATAGCCTTTCAGGAATATTTCGTTGATTAGTTCGTTCATCCTTTCAAAGCTTTCGTCCAGTACCTCCTGATCGAGCGTCTGTAAAGCATGGCCCAGGTATTTATTGTACGGTTTATCCTTGAATACTTTATTCAATTTTTCGATATAGTTTTCTTTGCCCATTTTGTGATCGTAGTAGTAAATGCTATAGATCGCGGGCTGCTCCCTCTGATCTATAAAGTGGTCCAGCACCCGGTTTAACAGGGTTATTGCTTCTGCTTGCGTATGCGGCTTTACCGCGCGCACCTGGCCGCCGGCGTCAATTAACTGCGCACCGCCAATCTGGTCGTCGGTGGCCTTGGCAAACAGGTAATTAAGGTAAAGCCGGGCGGGCGCACTTTGCTTCCCGTTCCAGTCGAAATCAACTAAAACTGTTCCGAATACCTGGTGAATATTGCCCCGGAACAGGTAGTCCCGGTAACGATAAGAGATCTTTAAACGCTCTGCCCCGGCTCCCCCGGTTTGCCGTATGAGCGTTTCATACATAGGTAAAGTGGCATTCTCGTATTGTGCTAGGACGGTGGCGCCTACATTTTTTAAAGGCAGGTCTGCATTCAGGTACAATCGGGCTTTTGCCTCTGCCTCTTTTTGTTCCAGCCGGGCCTGCATCAATTTGTTTTGGAGTACCCGTTCCTGGTATTTGTCCGGGAGGAAGTTTTCGGTCGCCTCAATTTCATCAAGTTCCTGTTCAAAGTAAACCTGCAATACCCGGGTATAATAATATTCAATAGATTGGTTGAAGTATTTCCAGACATTACTGATATCAAATTCCTTCAATTCAGGGAGTTCATTTTGTGCAGATTGCGGCACCGGCCATGCTGCCTGGTTGCGAATGAGATAATTCGGTACCAATGACTCATTCTGTTTATTGTACCGCACACTATAGGTGTGTAACGGATGCGCTTGAATCAAGGCGCGGCGTACTTCCCGGCTATCGCTGTTTGCCTCGATATAATCTAAAAGTTCTTCGACAAGTATAGAAGGTGGCAAGGTTTTATTGGTTTTTACTGACTTTCCTATATAGCTGAGGTAGAGCGCTTCTGAAGCTGATAACAGCGACTCCAGGAAAAGATGCTTGTCATTATTTTTTATATTCCGGTCGCCGGGCTGAGGCTGCCTGTTCATGAGGTTGAAATCCAGCCTTTGTTCGGTTCTCGGAAATTTATCATAGTTGAGCCCCAGTATCGCAACAATTTTAAAAGGAATACTCCTGAAGGGCAGGGGAGAACAAAAGGTGATCCCTTTGTTCAGGAAATTTTTCTGTGTGCTTTCATTGCTTAGGGCATTAATAAAACGCTGGCTGATCACATCATAACCGACCTTAAGGCCTACGGTATGCAATTCCACGAGGTCATTCTGGTTGAGTTTATTGATGATCCTGGCATGCTCTTCATCTTTTTCCTGCTCTTCCTCGTAGATGAAAGTACCCAGGACGTTTTCCACATACTCCTTCCACTCTTTCAAAGTTTTTTCACCTTTCCGCGCCAGCAGCATCCGGCTTATTGCTTCTATGAATGCCGTAAGCGCAATAATTTGCTGCATATCGCCAACATTATCTGCGGCATCGATCGGGTAGAATGATTTGCCGAAATCAACCTGTGTGTCCGTGTCCATACACATCCCGTACATCAGCTTTTGCAGGCCGTATTTCCAGCTGACCAGGTAAGTATCGTCTATGTTCGCTTCGTAGTCGTTCTCTATGCCAAACCGTATATTCGCTTTTAAGATCAGGTGGCGCAATAAGGGGACATTATGGATGCCGAACCTGGCCCTTATATATTTCGAGTTCAGTAATTGCAGGACCGATTCCGCGCTGAAAATGTTCCCGTTCAGTTCCAGTAACGCGATAAACGTGCTGATGACAGTATCTCCGTTCGAGAGATGTTCATCGGCAATGCTGTATTGAAATTTGTACGGGGCATTGTCCATCACGGCACGGATAAAGGGCGCATAGGCATTAATATCGGTAACCATGACTATAACATCGCGCTCGCTCAGTTGTCCGAACTTTTGTTGCTGTACGGCATCCATGATATAATTGTATACCCCTTCCACCTCCCGCCGCATGGTATAATGCTCATGGACACTGATGGTACCGTCTGCCAGTTGTGCCTCGCTGATACCACCTGTTGCTACAACATTGTAAAAAATGTCCTCTTGTATTTTCCCCAGTAAGGTTTGTGGCCTGGGGGCGATGCGCGGCAGATCTTCCAACGCATTAATGAACTCTTCAGTGCGGAAAAGCATTTTAAAAGTATTCTGGATAACATTGCCCCAGCTGGTCAGAAGATCATTACCCTGATTCAGGTGATGTACATTTTTTCCTTTTACCTTCGCGAGGAAAATACTTTTTTCGTTCCGGTCGTCCATCCAGTAATCATCCGGGGCCGGGTTGGTCAGGTACCATTTGATATCAATGTATTGACTGAGCTCAAAGAACAGCTCAAGGTGTACCGGCGTGATGATGGAAATGCCAAAAAGCACTAACTCCGGCAAAAATTGTTTCAACCGCTCCTGTGCTTTAGCGGTTTTCAGTTGCGTTAAGAGGAATTTTTTGATTTCCGTGATATCCAGTACTTCGTTGTTCGTGTGCTGTTTTAATGCGCGCCAGATGTAGGCTTGCCATTTCTCATCACCTTTTAGCGTATCAATATTTTCTAAATCATTCCAGCGGCTGATGGTGGAACTCCGGTAGATCTGGTACTGGTCAAAAAGGTCGGTAAGTTTTACGGCAAATTCCCATTGCTTCATGGCATCTCCCGCATAATATTTTGCCTGGACGGGAAACAGGTTCTTGAACAGGTCCCTGCCCAGGATCACGAATATCAGCCAGTCGAGCTGTTGCCGTTTTATTTTGTTGCCGTAGCTGCCGCCCAATTCTATGAAAATCTGCTCGATGACCGTTCCCGGATTCAGGAAAATAGTATTCGCTGCAATGCCCAGTTGATCGGCCATTAGGTGCTTCAGCCAGTTGTTCATCCCTTCGGTCTGCGTAATGATGTAGCGCGGGGTGAAGACGGGAAGGTTTCTTTCCGCGATCGCTCCTATCATGGAGGAGGCAAGTACAGGAATGCTGTTAGAAGTATAAATAGAAATACTCATTGCTCTTTTTTAAAAATGATGCGCGATGCCCGAAACCCTTTTTACAGATTTGGCGGCAATTTCAAAAATCACTTCCGGTGTGCCTATAATAGTCACCTTATTTTTTGCCCTCGTGATGGCCGTATATAGGAGTTCCCGGGATAGCAGCTGGTTGTTTTTATTGTCCGGAAGTACGATCAATACCTCGTTAAATTCAGAACCCTGGCTTTTATGAATAGTCAGGGCAAAGGCCGTTTCCGTAGCCATGATCTGGGCAGGGCTCAGGGAGATGTACTCAGTTCCTGCCTTACTGAAATAAACCTTAAGCTCCTCCTGTTCTGCCAGTACAATGCCCATATCTCCATTATACACTCCTTCGCGGGCCTGGTTTTGCGTGACCATAATCAATTGGTAAGGATAATAGGTCGTAGAAGGTTTAAACAATT
>CAXYKQ010000301.1:0-9260 GCA_964277835.1 uncultured Edaphocola sp.
GATAAAAATATTTGGCTGTAAAATTAGATCATTATATACGGATACAAAAGTTTAATTTTATCCCTCAAAAACAGGTAAATGGAACAGACTATTCCCATCACCATCTGGTTGGCTGAAAGGAGCTACCGCATCCGGGTAAAACCGGAAGAAGAACAAGCAATCCGGCAGGCTATGAAAGTGGCGGATCAGCGATTGGCAAAGTTACGCAACGAGATCCCCGGAAAAGATGAGCAGGACTTCCTGGCGATGTGCCTGATGATGTATGCTACCGACCAGGTAACGGACCATAGCGGACTTAACCCTGTACAGCAAGATACTGTGCAGCAAATGATCGGCTCGATCGACCGTTGCCTGGAGGAGGATTAGCTGCTGTCGGCAGCTGATATCTTCTACCGGTTTAAACAGGTCTACTTGTTTTAAAACAGGTGTAAGTGCCAGTGTAGAGCCAGGTTGTGGCTCTTAATGTATAATAGTAAATGCCACAGACCGGTATTATGTTGTCTGTAGTATTTATTTTTTTGCCGGCTGCTCACCCGCTTAAGGTAATAAAGGAATGTAAGTAACGCTTATAAACGTCTGAAAGCAGGAGAGGTTGCGCAAATTGCGCAACCTCTCCTGTTAATAGAATATATGCTTACAGATTAGCTCCGTGACATTGTTTGAATTTTTTTCCGCTGCCACAAGGACAAGGATCATTTCTGCCGATTTTTGGTTCTACAGAAACCGGGCTTTGCTTAGGGGCTTCGTAAATATGATCTTCCGAATAATAATCTGATTCATCAGCCGCATAATCCTCACCTCTGCGTTCAATATCAGCGCTGTTGTCATACAGCTCTTCGAAATCTGCATACTCTTGCGGGATTTGCTGCACATGCTGTGGTTGTTCTTCCTGGACCGGAATACCGGCACGCAACAGGAACGAAACAATGCTCTTATTAGTTTCCACCATCATTTTCTTAAACAATTCGAAGGCTTCGAATTTGTAGATCAATAATGGATCTTTTTGCTCATAAGAAGCCATCTGCACCGATGTTCTCAGGTCATCCATAGCTCTCAGGTGATCTTTCCAGGATTCATCGATTAATGCCAGGGTGATGGACTGCTCTAAGGCTTCCGGTACCGGCTTGATCTCTTTCTCGATCGCTTCGTCCAGTCGTACCTGCACCTGAATACCTTTTACGCCATCAGAGAACGGGATCATAATGTATTCGATCCTGTTAGCCGATTCCCGGTTCATTTCTTTGATATTCAGGAATTGCGGCAACATTGCCTCACGCATACCGGCAATTTTAGTCTGGTAGAAGTTTTTGATTTCCTGGTAGAAATCTTCAACGCCATTATTACCTTTAGCGTCTGCTTCTGTAAGCTGCGGTTCAAAAGCTAAATGCTTCATCACCTCCAGTTTAAAGTCAGCGTAGGATTGTCCGTTCTGGAATTGTGCGATGAAATCATCTGCAACGTCATACATCGCATTATCAATATCGATCGCTACGCGATCGCCGAATAAGGCATTATGACGACGTTTATAGATCTGGTTCCTTTGCGCATTCATTACATCATCATACTCCAGTAAGCGCTTACGAATACCAAAGTTGTTTTCTTCTACTTTTTTCTGGGCCCGTTCAATAGATTTAGAGATCATGCCATGTTGCAGCACCTCACCTTCTTTATGCCCCATCCTGTCCATCAATGCAGCAATACGCTCAGAACCGAATAAACGCATCAGCTCATCCTCGAGGGAAACAAAGAATTGGGAACTACCCGGATCTCCCTGACGACCGGCACGACCCCTTAACTGGCGGTCTACACGGCGGGATTCGTGGCGTTCGGTACCGATAATGGCCAAACCACCTGCTTCTTTCACGCCCTCGCCCAGTTTAATATCCGTACCACGACCCGCCATATTGGTAGCGATGGTGATGGCTCCCGGCAAACCGGCTTCTGAAACTACTTGAGCTTCCTTGGCGTGCTGTTTCGCATTCAATACATTATGCGGAATTTTTCTTTGCTGCATCATACGGCTCAGCAACTCAGATACCTCTACTGAGGTCGTACCTACCAGTACCGGGCGACCAATCGCGCGCATGGCTTCTACTTCATCAATAACGGCTTTATATTTCTCCCGTTTGGTTTTGTACACCAAGTCTTGTTGGTCTTTACGTTGGATGCCGCGGTTAGTAGGGATAGTAACCACATCGAGTTTGTAAATTTCCCAGAATTCACCAGCTTCCGTTTCTGCCGTACCGGTCATACCGGCCAGCTTATGGTACATCCGGAAATAGTTCTGTAAAGTAACAGTTGCAAAAGTTTGCGTAGCTGCCTCGATGTGTACATTTTCTTTTGCTTCTATTGCCTGGTGTAAACCGTCCGAGTAACGGCGGCCTTCCATGATACGGCCGGTTTGCTCATCGACGATTTTGACTTTATCGTCTACTACGATGTACTCAACGTCTTTTTCGAACATTGTATAGGCTTTCAGCAATTGCTGTACGGAGTGGATACGGTCTGTTTTCGCCGCATATTCCTGTAGCAGATTATCTTTGCGTTGTGCTCTTTCTTCGTCAGAGATATCTTTAGCATTTTCGATCGCCGCCAGTGCCGTGCTGATATCCGGCAGCACGAAAAAGTTAGGATCTTCACCAGCACCGGTGATCAGGGCAATACCTTTTTCGGTAAGGTCGACACTTTTTTGCTTTTCATCTATGTAGAAGTACAATTCTTCATAAACTTTCGGCATATTTTTCTGGTGCTCAGCGATATAATAGTTTTCTGCCTTTTGCATGATCTGGCGATTCCCTTCTTCACTCAGGAATTTGATGATCGCAGAGTTTTTAGGCATCCCTCTGAAGGCACGGTATAATTGCAGGCCGCCGCTGTCTTTATCGGCTTTACCTTCTTTGATTAATTTTTTGGCTTCGTTCAGAGCCTGGTTCACGACCCTTTTCTGAGCTTCAACGATTTTTTCAATTCTTGGTTTCAGGAAATGAAACTGCTGGTCATCGCCTTTAGGTACCGGACCGGAAATGATTAGCGGGGTACGCGCATCATCGATCAATACGCTATCCACCTCATCCACGATCGCAAAATGGTGTTTACGCTGTACCATTTCTTCAGGGCGGTGAACCATATTATCACGCAGGTAATCGAAGCCGAACTCATTATTCGTTCCGTAAGTAATATCTGCGTTATAAGCGTTTCTGCGGGAATTAGAGTTTGGCTGGTGTTTGTCGATGCAGTCTACTCTCAGGCCTAACCATTCGTATAAAGGTCCGTTCCATTCAGAGTCACGGCGGGCCAGGTAATCGTTCACGGTTACTACGTGAACACCTAGGCCGGCAAGTGCATTCAGGTAAACCGGCAGTGTAGACACGAGGGTTTTACCTTCACCGGTTGCCATTTCAGATATTTTACCCTGGTGCAATACCGTACCACCGATCAGCTGTACATCGTAATGTACCATATTCCAGGACACTTCGACACCGGCTGCTAACCAGGTTGTATTTTGGATCATTTGATCCCCTTCAATCCTTATATGGGCACGTCCGTTAGCGACTAATTCTCTATCAAAATCGGTAGCCTTAGCAACTACCTGGTCGTTTTGTGCAAAACGACGAGCAGCTTCTTTAATAGTAGCAAAAGCTTCAGGTAATATTTCTTCCAATATTTCCTCAAGCTTTTCGTCACGCGATTTATTTAACTTATCTACCTCGTTCAGTACTGATTCACGGGTGTGTAATTCTTCTATACTGCTGGCTTCTTCTTTTTTGGCAGCAATTTGCGCATCGATATCGGAAAGATACTCGGCAATTCTTTGTTTAAATTCCCCTGTCTTAGCTCTTAATTCATCATTGCTTAATGAGCTGTAGCGCTCGAAATATTCATTAATTGACTTAACTATAGGCTGAATTTTCTTTACGTCTTTTTCAGACTTGCTGCCACCTAATAGTTTTGATAGAAATCCTAGCATCGTTTCTGTGTTTGATAGTATGAACGTTTACAATACAACGTTACACTTATATGTGTCTGTAAATAATAAAAGTGTTGCGAAGTTAAATATATTATTCTTTATCTCAAATCCCGTGCAAAAAAATAATAAATGCCAAAAAGTCTTTTAAAATTGATCAATGCGACAAATTGGATGTAAATAGCTTTTTGAAGTAAGCCATAGATTGCTGCAACCTACTGCCATACCAGCTGAAAAGTTCCCCGTCAACCAGCAAAATAGTGGCATTTGGCAGTTTTTCCCGGAATTCCTGCAGGTGTTGCTCTCTGAATGGGAAAGGTTCCGAACTCAAAAGTATATAATCGGGCGCTAATGCCTCCAATTCCTGCCATTGCGTCTGTGGGTAGCGCTTTACAGCTGAAAAAACGTTGTCAAAACCTATCCTTGTTACTATATCATCGAGGAATGTGTGGCTGCCGGCAACCATTAAAGGCTCGTACCAGATAAAATAGGCCAGGCTTTTGCCGTTGACCAAAGGCAGCCTGGCGGGATCGAAGTCCCGGCTGATGCGTTCCATGATCTCTGTTGCTCTTGTTTCTGTTTGCGTCATCGAACCTATATGCCTGATCATTTCCAGGCTGTCGTCCAGGTTGAGGATATCGCTCGTCCATACCGGGGCTATGGCGCTTAACTGTTCTATGGCTTCTTTGGTATTTTCTTCTTTATTAGCTATAATCAGGTCCGGCCTTAAGGATGCAACTTTATTTATGTTAACGGTTTTCGTACCGCCTATCCTTTCTTTACTACGAAACCAGTTTGCCGGGTGAATACAGAATTTGGTGATCCCTACCACCCTTTCGCCAAGACCAAGATCATGAAGTAATTCGGTTTGTGATGGTACCAGTGATACGATCCTTTGCAGGCTTTGATTAAGCACTACCTCATGACCGATCATATCTGTAAACTTCATAAACGAGGTTTTAGGAGCCAATTAATTCATCCGGCGGTAGAAAAACAAGGCGATAAAGGAAAAAATAGCGCTCAGGGGAATCGGGATCGATTTACCTTCAACCGGTACATTCAGCATCAGTATATTGCCGAATAAAGCTTTAAGCTCTAAAGAGTCAGAATAAAAAAAGACCATTAAAGACAAGATCGTCAGGATCACAAAGCCTAAAGCGCCCCATTTCTGAAAAAAAGTCGCACCGGTCCAGAATACGGCCATCAGGATCATCAATACGGGCCTGATTTTATAAATTCCTTCTACCTGGTCTGAAAAAAGCGTCTGCGAAGCCTCGTAAATACCCAGGAATATTAAAAAGCAAGCCACCAAAGGAAAAATTACTGGTGGCTTTACAAAAAAGTTTTGGATGAAAGATTTCATACCTTTTGAATATTATTTATTTAGGATAAATCATTCTGTAGCCCATACTTACTTTTCCTTTGGAAATATCGTCAAGCTTCTTCTTAATGAGGCGCTTTTTGATCGGGGCTAAATAATCTATAAACAGTTTCCCTTCGATATGGTCATACTCATGCAGGATCACCCTGGCCGTAATACCGTTAAATGTTTTTTCCTGCGCTTCAAAGTTTTCGTCTAAGTACGCGATCGTAATTTGCTCTTCCCGCCATACATCTTCCCGCACTTTAGGAATGCTCAGGCAGCCTTCATTATAAGGCCAGGCTTCGCCTTCTTTATTTAATATTTGTGCATTAATAAAGACACTTTTGATCGGTTTTTCGTTCGGGAATTCTTTTTTATCTTCTTCGTCGAAGTTGTCTACGATCTGCTCGGTGTCTACTACGAATAAGCGGATGGCTTTATTGATCTGCGGCGCGGCAATACCGACTCCATTGCTGTGGTACATGGTTTCCCACATATCAGCGATCAGTTTTTCCAGTTCCGGGTAATTTTCATCTACGGGAGCAGCTACCTTTCTTAAAACAGGGTGCCCGTATGCCACTATCGGTAATACCATTTGTATAATATATCTTATTAAATCTGTTGTACTGGTGCGTATGCTATTGCTTGCTTACACAATAAGTTGGCGAAATTACAAAAAAAGACAGAACATTCGTCTGAATAATAAAGGAGTTTGCTGTTTTGACTACTGCTCCGTACGGGTAAACAAAAATGCTATACTAAATGAGCAATGATATAGCTTTTACTTTAGGTGCTTTGCTTTTCTTTTTTGTAACTTGTGGGTTCGAAATTTAAAGCAACAATAGGTACTTAATTGCATACATCGAAATCAGCAGACAATGAAAAATTATCAGATAGAATCACTTCCAGACTATTTCAAACAGTATAAGAAATCTGTTAAAAACCCTAAAAAATTCTGGGATAAAATTGCAGATGAAAACTTTGTCTGGTACCAGAAATGGAAGAAGGTGGTAAAATATGATATGCGTGAGGCTAAGATCGAATGGTTCATCAATGCTAAGCTGAACATAACAAAAAATTGTATCGACCGCCACTTGTTGAACCGCGGGAATAAAAATGCCATCATTTTTGAACCCAACGATCCTGGAGAGGCAGTACAATATATTACCTACCAGGAGCTGCACGAGCGGGTGTGTAAATTTGCCAATATGCTGCGCGACCAGGGCATTCAGAAGGGAGACCGTGTTTGCATCTACTTACCCATGATCCCGGAACTGGCGATCGCCATGCTGGCCTGTGCCCGTATCGGCGCCATCCATTCCGTCGTATTTGCCGGGTTTTCTTCAGCTGCAATCGCAGCACGCATCAATGATTGCGCCTCAAAGATGGTCATCACTTCCAATGGTAGTTTCAGAGGCGACAAAACGATTAACCTGAAAGCGTTGGTAGATGAAGCCCTGGAAAAGACCAGTACGGTAGAAAAAGTATTGTTGGTAAAACGTACCGATGTTGCCGTTACGGTGAAAGAAGGTCGTGATCAATGGATTGCGCCGCTGCTGGAAAAAGCTTCCCCGGATTGTGTGCCGGAGATCATGGATGCAGAAGATCCTTTATTCATCTTATATACTTCCGGTTCTACCGGCAAGCCTAAAGGAATGCTGCATACTACGGCCGGCTACATGGTTTACTCGGCTTATACGTTTAAAAATGTATTCAATTACCAGGAAAATGATATTTTCTGGTGTACCGCCGATATCGGCTGGATTACCGGGCACTCCTATATCTTATATGGCCCGTTGCTGAACGGAGCTACTACAGTGATCTTTGAAGGGGTGCCTTCTTATCCGCAGCCCGATCGTTTTTGGGAAGTGATTGATAAGCACAAGGTAACCCAATTCTATACGGCGCCGACAGCGATCCGCGCCCTGGCCAAAGAAGATACCAAATGGGTAGACGAACATGATCTTTCCAGCCTTAAAGTAATCGGCTCTGTAGGGGAACCGATCAATGATGAAGCCTGGCACTGGTACAATGACCATGTGGGCCGTAAAAAATGTCCGATCGTAGATACCTGGTGGCAGACCGAAACCGGTGGAATCTTAATTTCACCCATACCCTTTGTGACCCCTACGAAGCCGACCTATGCAACCCTTCCGCTTCCGGGTATTCAACCGGTGCTGCTGAACGATAAGCGTATTGAAATTATTGGCAACCAGACTACCGGTAATTTATGTATCCGTTACCCATGGCCGGGTATCGCACGCAGTATCTGGGGCGACCACCAGCGTTATATTGATACTTACTTCTCGGCTTACCCGGGCAAATATTTCACCGGGGATGGTGCTTTGAGAGATGAAGTAGGTTATTACCGGATCACGGGTCGCGTGGATGATGTGATTATCGTTTCGGGGCATAACCTGGGCACCGCGCCGATCGAGGATTCGATCAATGAGCATCCTGCGGTTGCGGAATCTGCAATCGTTGGTTACCCGCATGATATTAAAGGGAATGCTTTATATGGCTTTGTAATGCTGAAAGATATCGGAGAAAGTCGTGATAAAGAAAACCTCAGGAAGGAGATCAACCAGATCATTACCGAGCAGATCGGGCCTATTGCCAAGCTGGATAAGATCCAGTTTGTGAGCGGGTTGCCAAAAACACGTTCCGGGAAAATCATGCGCCGCATCCTGCGCAAGATCGCGGAGGGAGCCTTCGACCAGTTTGGCGACACGTCCACTTTACTGAACCCCGAGGTGGTGGAAGAGATCAAAGCCGGTAAGATTTAGGGGGTCAAATAAGCATATACTGCAGGGATGCGTGGAGGATTCCATTGTTTATATTGCGCTTCATCAAAATATAAACAAATGGAATCCTTTATTATTTTGGCTTTATCTCACCGCAGTCCAGCAAATCACCTATACCTGCGGCCCGCACGTTTTGTTAATTTTAGTCCTATTTAATCGCGTTACTCATTCGATGATCTGTAAGTATTGTTATATTTGTGCATTGCAATGCTTTTAAGCGATTATGTTTAGATTCGAAAACCCGGCCTATTTCTGGCTGCTTTTAATAATACCGGTACTTGTTTTTGCCTACCTGCACTACCGCTCCTGGCGTAAAAAAAGTGTTCGCCGCTTAGGTAACGAGGCAATCGTAGGTCAATTATTGCCAACTCCTATTCCAGGAAGGAGTACCACGAAAATGGTAGTAACTGTACTTGCACTTGTTTCAGCTATTTTTGGTCTTGTTAACCTGCAGGCCGGCGACCAATCCGCGCCGGTAATGCGCAGGGGTGTGGATGTTGTTTTTGCAATTGATGTCAGCAAAAGTATGCTCGCTAAAGATATCAGTCCCGACCGTCTGAGCCGCGCGAAGCTTCTGGTGCAATCTATGCTGAACAAAATGAGTGACGATAAAGTAGGTTTGGTATTATTTGCCGGAAGGGCTTACCTGCAGTCGCCTTTAACGATGGATTATGGTACCATAAAAATGCTTTTGAACACGACTAACACCAGCTCCGCCCCTACGCAAGGCACCGTTTTGAGCGACGCCCTGGCAATGTCTCAGGAGGCATTCGACAAAAAGGACCGTAAGTTTAAAACCATCGTGCTGATCTCGGACGGTGAGGATCATGACGCGCGCGCAGTTGATTTGGCGAAACAGGCCGCTGAAGACGGTATCATCATTCACACCATAGGAATCGGTTCTCCCAACGGCGCACCTATATTTGACCCGGAAACCGGCGGTAATAAACTGGATGGAAACGGACAGGAAGTGATCACTAAACTCAACGAAGATGTATTGAAAGAAGTTGCCTCTGCGGGAAAAGGTACTTACCAGTTGTTGGCCAATAATAACCAGGTGGTAAATAATTTGGCAAACGAAATTGCCAGGATGGAGCGCCGGAATATGGGTGCCAACACCTTCCTGCAT
>CAXYKQ010000302.1:0-7488 GCA_964277835.1 uncultured Edaphocola sp.
ATCAATAATGCGGGCAACAGTATGCGGGCCCTGTTTGAAGACCTGGATGTGAAAGTGCTGGAAGAGTTAATGGCGGTCAACTTCTGGGGCACGGTATATACTACTAAAGCTGCATTGGATAGTATTATAAAAAATAAAGGCACTATTGTCGGCGTTTCCTCTATCGCGGGTTACCGCGGCTTGCCCGGCCGTACGGGCTACTCAGCCTCTAAGTTTGCGATGCAGGGCTTTTTAGAATCATTGAGGACAGAGCTTTTGTATAAAGAAGTTAATGTTATGTGGGTCGCCCCGGGTTTTACCGCATCCAACATCAGGAATACGGCCTTGTCGGCTAAAGGCAGCGCCCAGAAAGAAACACCGCTGGACGAGTCGAAATTAATGACGGCCGAAGAATGTGCGATGATCATCTTAGATGGTATTGAGAAAAGAAAGCGAACGATCGTCATGACTTCACAGGGTAAGCTGACCGTATTTTTGAGTAAAATACTGCCCGGGTTTTTAGATAAAATGGTGTTTAATCATTTTGCCAAAGAGCCGGATAGTCCACTGAAGAAATAAGGCAAGCAGGGTTGCTTATTGCCTGGTTGGGGCCGGTCGCTTCAATGAGCGTCACCGGCCCCATTTTTTCCAGGATGCAGGATTGGTAAATACTATCGCAATTGCGCCAAACTGCTCGATGAAAAATACATCAGCGCTGAACGCGGTAAACACAAAGATAAGAAACCCCGAAAGTATCAGCCATTTATCATACCTGCGGGTGAAGAAGCCTGCCAGGAAAACGCCTTCCAGCAAAAAAGTGAATTTTGCGCCTGCATTCAACCAAAAGGGATGTTGCAGCAACCAGGTATAGGCCTGTGTCTGGAAAGATTCGGGGTGTGCAAAGATATAATGAGCCATTTGCGTTTTGATGGTGATCTCGCCATATCCCTCCTGGAAAAAACCACCGTTAAGTATTTTCAGGCAAAAGGCTATGAAGTAGAACCAGCAGGCGTAATAGCGGGCTCCCTGCCACAACAGGTCAAAGGCCTTGCCCGGGCGCGCGATGAAAGGAATGCTGATGATCCAGGCAAAATGCAGGTAGTGTTGCTGATGCGTTACATAAAGGTTGTTGAACAGGGTGTACGTAAAAAATACAAGGGAGAACAGGATAAAGGGCCAGCGCTTCGTACTCAGGATAAAGCAAAGTACGGGTAGTATGAATAAAGAAAGAGAAAACGTCCAGTTTGCTACTGTATTGTGCAACAAAAAACCGGCCAAACCGGAAGCCACGAATACGCCTTGCGTGAAGTCGAAATTGACATTATGCAGCACCGGTTGGTTCAGCTGGAAGGGCAGGGCAACGCTGAATAGCCTCAAGAGGAAAATGCCGGTAAAGTAAAGCATCGTTACCCGTGCTATAGAGGAACGGTATTCGCCGGGATTTTGTGTAGTGGTCCGGTTCATAGGTCAAGAAGTTTTACCGAGCTGTCTACCAGTTGCCTGCCTTGCCCGTTATAATGCACATAATGTTTATAGACCTTTATATTTTCGAGGTCGCGACCTAAATTCCGGGAAAGATAGGATTTTAACCATGCCGGGTATTTTAAAATATTATTTTGAGCGTTACTGAGCACTTCGGCATAGGCAGTATCTAAATGCAGCCGTGCCAGCTTATGTTTATAATGTTCATAGCGGTCATCTGTATAGCCGTGTTGTGCATAATGGTCAAATTTCCCGATGGTGTAGGAATAAAACATTTTTTTGTGGTCGAGGTAGGCCGGCAGGTAAACTGTTTCGCCATCGCAGATGAGCTGGTAAGCAGTTGTATTATTTTGCTGCAGGTAAGGGGAAGAAAACATGTCCCAGGTGTAAAAGGGACTTAGAATGACCGCTGAATAAGGGTTGTAAGGACTTTTGGAGAGCAGGGTTGAAATGAGCAGGAACAAGCCCAGCGACACGCACAAGAGCTTGTTGTATTGCCATAATCTTTTGAAATAATTGTCGCGCATGACTTTATAGATACCAGTTTGTTTTACAGAATTTAATGCAATTTTAATCTATTTGTTTAATATTCAATACATGTGTTTGAAATAATAGTAGTACCTTTGCAGCCTCAAATTCAGAAAAACGATATTTAATGAACATTCGTAACATTGCCATCATTGCCCACGTTGACCATGGAAAAACTACATTGGTTGACAAAATTATCCACGCGACCCAGGTTTTCAGAGAAAACCAGGAGACCGGTGAATTGTTGATGGATAACAACGACTTGGAGCGTGAACGTGGTATCACAATCTTGGCTAAAAACATCTCTGTGTCTTACAAAGATGTGAAAATTAACGTAATTGATACCCCGGGCCACGCCGATTTCGGTGGTGAGGTGGAACGTGTATTGAAAATGGCGGACGGTGTCATCTTGTTAGTGGATGCTTTCGAAGGGCCAATGCCGCAAACACGTTTTGTATTGCAAAAAGCTTTAGGTCTGGGCCTGAAGCCGATCGTGATTATTAATAAAGTAGATAAACCAAACTGTCGTCCTGATGAGGTGCACGATAAAGTTTTCGATTTATTCTTCCAGCTGGATGCTACCGAAGAGCAATTAGATTTCCCGACTTTATATGGTTCTTCCAAACAAGGCTGGTTCAACACCTCCCTGGAGCCTACCGATAACATCAACGCGGTGTTGGACATGATCATTGATAAAGTACCGGAGCCACAGGTTACGGAAGGAAATTTACAATTGCAGATCACTTCATTAGACTATTCATCTTTCTTAGGTCGTATCGCTATCGGTCGCGTTACCCGCGGCGAAATCAAAGAAGGGCAGAACGTTCAGTTGTGTAAATTGGACGGTACCATGGCACGCAATAAGGTAAAGGAACTTTACGTATTCGAAGGAATGGGTAAAAAGAAAGTTACAGAAGTAAAAGCCGGTGATATTTGTGCCGTTGTGGGTATTGAAGAGTTCCAGATCGGCGAAACTATTGCCGATTTTGAAAACCCGGAACCCTTGGCCATTACCGCTATCGACGAGCCGACAATGAACATGCAGTTCTCGATCAATAACTCACCTTTCTTCGGTAAAGAAGGTAAATTCGTAACGAGCCGCAACTTACGCGACCGTTTGATGAAAGAGTTAGAGAAAAACCTGGCATTAAGGGTAAAAGATACAGATGATGCGGATAAATTCCTGGTTTATGGCCGTGGTATCCTCCACTTGTCTGTATTGATCGAAACAATGCGTCGTGAAGGTTATGAGTTGACGGTAGGTCAGCCACAGGTAATTACCAGAGAGATTGATGGTAAGAAATGTGAACCTTATGAGAACCTGGTAGTTGATGTTCCTGAAGAATTCAGTTCTAAGGTAGTTAACTTAGTTACCATGCGTAAGGGAGAATTACTGATCATGGAAGCAAAAGGAGAGATGCAGCACTTAGAGTTCGATGTACCTTCAAGAGGCTTGATCGGTTTGCGTTCTCAAATGTTGACCGCTACTGCCGGTGAGGCGGTTATGGCGCACACCTTCTCTGAATATAAACCATGGAAAGGACCAATTCCTGGCCGTAACAACGGGGTATTGATCGCTAAAGCAGCGGGAACTACTACAGGTTATTCTATTGATAAATTACAAGACAGAGGTTCTTTCTTCGTAGATCCGGGTGAAGAAGTATATATGGGCCAGATCATTGCCGAGCATATCAAACCGGGTGACCTGGTGGTAAATGCTACAGAGGGTAAAAAACTGACCAATATGCGTGCTTCCGGTTCCGATGCCGCTACTAATATTGCTCCTAAGATCCAAATGTCCCTGGAAGAGTGCATGGAATATATCCAGCAGGACGAATGTATCGAATGTACGCCAAAAAGCATCCGTTTACGTAAGATCGTGTTGGACGAAACAGAGCGTAACAAACAAGCTAAGGCATTGAAATTATCTTAATCATTCTTTATAAAAGAATAAGAGAGGCTATCCCTGTGTGGTTAGCCTCTCTTTTGTATTGTAGCATTCCTTTTAAATCTTTTTATGTCCGAAATACAGTCGTGGTATGGACAAAGTAGCTGTGGCTGTCCATACCCGACATAATGGCCGTAAAAAAATAAGAATTATGATTGCTTGTATGCTTTAAAATTTGAGATAAGGCTTTTTGTTATTA
This sequence comes from uncultured Edaphocola sp., assembly GCA_964277835.1. Classification (GTDB taxonomy): domain Bacteria; phylum Bacteroidota; class Bacteroidia; order Chitinophagales; family Chitinophagaceae; genus Edaphocola. The sequence continues at coordinate 4,137 of CAXYKQ010000302.1, forward strand.
AATTGCTTCTTTACAAACCTAAACGATCCTATGGGGACACCCCAGGCTACATTCCGTAATAATTTTGATTTCCTGCGCATACTTTTTGCGTCTTTTGTGATCATCTCGCATAGCTACAATCTTTTGAACCCGATCATAAAAGATCCGTTCTCAAAACTTATAGGGCACACCAGTTTATCGACCCTGGGCGTATTCGGCTTCTTTGTTTTAAGCGGTTACCTCATTGCTCAAAGTCAGCAAAATTCAATATCAGTAGCCGGCTTTCTTAAAAAGCGGTTCCTGCGTATTATGCCCGGTTTGATAGTAGCCGTAAGCCTGGTTGTTTTTGTGATGGGTACATTACTCACCCTGTTACCTGCCGGCGACTACCTGTCCGCCGCAAAAGTTTATAGCTACTTTTTTAAAACTATTTTATTTTTACCTACCGATAATTTGTTGCCGGGTGTATTTGAAAGCAATCCTTTGCCGTATATTAACGGATCACTCTGGACCCTCAGGTACGAAGTTTTATGCTACCTGAGTATTTGCAGCTTCTTTTTTTTCCGGAAGCAGCAGCGTCAATATGCCATAATTATATTTTGCCTGTTATTTACGTTAAGAACATTGCATTTGCAGGGCCTGATTGTTGCAGATCCGCACATCGACGGTCACCTGGGCAATCTGCTCAATTTATCCTATAGCTTTTATGCAGGAGTGCTGCTAAAAACGTTCGAGACCGGGGTATTAAAGCACAAAAAAATGATATTGCTGGGCTCAATAGTTTTACTCCTGACTAGTAAAGCACTCCCGATCACCGTGGAGCAGTCTCTCTTCCTGGCTGTTTTCCCGTTTTTTGTAGTAAGTGCCGGACTCTCATATCTAAAAGCATTGCAGATACCCTTAAAGATAGGAGATATCAGCTATGGCACCTATATCTATGCCTTCCCTATACAGCAGGCATTGATCAGCGCCGGCGTTCGGGATCCTTATCTGCTGGTTGTTATCAGCCTTTTATTCAGCTGGAGCGCGGGCTTTCTTTCTTTCCATTTTATAGAACGTAAATTCCTGCTGCGCTATAAGAGCAATTACAAGTAAAAAGCATATTAACTTTTCAGGGAACAATCAATATGCCTGACTGCCTGGGGGAATTGGTGTTAAGTATCTTTTTTGAGATAGGCAAATTCATTTACCGGCTCTTGCCTGGCTTTACGCTGCGCTTCTAATGCCCGTAGCTCTACCCGCCGGATCTTACCACTGATCGTTTTGGGCAATTCGGTCACAAATTCAATCAGCCGCGGCATTTTATAAGGAGCGAGTTTTGCCCTGCAAAAAGCAAAAATATCTTCTGCGAGTTCCCGGGAGGCCTGTGCTTGACTACTCAATATGATAAATGCCTTAACCTCGAAACCTTTTACCGGGTGCGGACTGCCTACCACAGCCGATTCCAGGATATGTTGATGTTCGAGTAAAATACTTTCCACTTCGAAAGGACCGACCCGGTAGTCGGAAGACTTGATCACATCATCATCCCGGCCTACAAACCAGAGGTAACCTGCTGCATCCCGGTAAGCCTTGTCCCCGGTATAGTAAAGATTGTTTTTAAAAACAGACGCTCTTTTCTCCGGCTCGTCCATGTAGTCGATAAAGATCCCGTTGGGTTTGCCCGTATCAGTACGGACGCATATATTGCCTTCTTCCAGGTCACCAAGTACCTGGCCGCTTTCATCGGCAATTACTATATCATACATGAACAGTGGTTTGCCCATAGAGCCGAACTGAACAGCAGCTCCGGGCAGGTTTCCCACCATACAGGTACTTTCAGTTTGACCATAGCCATCCCTTATCAGGACGCCGGTGCCTTTCTTCCAGGCTTCGATGATCTCCGGGTTCAGGGGTTCACCCGCGGCCACGCAGGAGCGAAAATTAAAAGTATAAGCATTCAGATTTTCTGTAATCAGCATTCTCAACACCGTCGGTGGTGCACAAAAGGTAGAAATATGATGGTCCGAAACCAGTTGCAATATTTTCGGCGCGCTGAAACGCCCGGTGCTGTGATAGGCGAAAATTGTCGCCCCCATGTTCCAGGGAGCGAAGAAACTGCTCCACCCAAATTTTGCCCATCCCGGTTGGGAAATGTTATAATGAATATCACCCTGTTTCAGCCCGATCCAGCTGGCAGTGGTCAGGTGACCAACAGGGTAGCTGAAATGGGTATGAATCACTACTTTTGGCATGCCGGTAGTGCCGGAGGTGAAAAATAAAAATAGAGGGTCATCGGCGTAGGTATCTGCAGCTTCCGCCGCTGCACCATAGGCATCGATTTCGGATAAGGAGAACCAACCCTGCCTTGTGCCTTCTGCAATGATCTTAATGGCAACGGTATTACCGGTCAGTCTTTCAGCAGCTTCGATTTTTGGTGCATTGTCCTGGTCGGCAATCACCACTTTCGGCATCAGGCGTTTAAAGCGGTATTCAATATCTGCTGCCCCCAGTATGGTCGCTGCGGGGATCATCCGGAAGCCGCCTTTTATGGTAGCCAGGTTGGCCTGCCAGTTGATGACCTGTAAGGAAAGCTGTGTGAGGATCACATCGCCCTGTAGCATGCCTTTATCCCTCAAAAAATTGAGGAGTTTATTGCAAGCTATACTCATATCCCTGAAGGAGTAACGATGCGTCGCCTGATCATCGGTCCAGAGTAAAGCAGTTTCATCCGGGTGATCGATCAAATTGATGCCTTCAAAGACTTCTTTTACCCAGTTGAATTTTTCCGGCTTTTGCGGGTTGACGGTTTTCAGCTGTTCAAAATCTTCCTGCGCTATAAGCGACCTGATTTTTCTAAATGTATTTTCCATAATCCCTGTCTTGTACCCAAATTTAATGTTTTGCTTTAGTATGGCCGGGCATACTATATTAATTTAGCGAACTATCAGGTAAACAGGCCTGTGGCTGAAACTGCTCAAATGCCTGTTGTATGAGGCTGTCGAAACTGACAAGGATCGCATACCTGCCTGTATTGACGAAGCGCAACAGGGAAATTTTTTAGCTCACAGGCATCCCTCTCGCTGCTAATCTTTTCAGTTGTCTTTGCTCCTGTTGAATATGCTGCCGATCTCTTTACCAATACCTTTAAGGTCAACGGTGGGGTTTAAGAAAACATTGTCCTTGATGAAGAAGTCGTCCTTCTCCTCGGGTTTGAACTGGGCGGGGTAGATCAGCAGGAAGTTATTTTTCCTGAAGTATTTATCCAGGTAGTGAAACATTTTATCCATTTCGCTGTGGTAAGACCGGTGCCCCTGGCGGCTGAGAATGAAGGTTATCAGGTCATTTTTGCCCACTTCCCGGGACAGGATCAGGATGTCTTCCCAACTGGTAA
>CAXYKQ010000303.1:0-6194 GCA_964277835.1 uncultured Edaphocola sp.
CTATATGAATACCGTAATGGAAAGCGGCGACCATATCATTTATATGCACAAAGGACAAAAACAGTGGGAAGGCAGCAATAAGGAAATTGTATACAGTGATGATGAACTGCTCAATAATTTCATTTTCGCTTCGGACTTTCTAAAGGGAGCAAAGATGGCCCAGATCCAACAAAATGAGCGAGATCAACAATAAAAAGGCGATTTACCCCGTATTATTGGAATAGCTTGCGGGCGGGAACAAAAATCACCTATTCATAAAAAATTATGTACCAAAACGTAAATCAGAGCATGCGAAATAGCTTTCTAAAAATATTTTTCCTGGCTGTCCTCCTTATTACAGGTACTTTTTCGGCAAAAGCTTCCCATATTTTCGGAGGTGATATCGTTTATCGTTGCCTGGGTGATGGGATGTATCAATTTACGTTTACCTTATACCAGGATTGCCTGAGCGGGGAGCAGGAAGCCATCAGGCAGGACAATCCTTCTTATTATTCCATTTTCGACGCCGTCAACTACACGCGCATTCTTTCGGGGAACACCGGTCAATTCATTTCTTCTGAAATTGTTCCTACCGGATTCTCCAATGAGTGTATCAATAACCTGCCCAATACGTGTATGCGTAAGACAGTATTCCGGTTCCTGGTGCAACTTCCCGACGATAATCCTAACGGTTTTTTATTTGTGTACCAGAGATGTTGCCGTAACCAAACCATCAACAATATATACAGCCCGGGGGTTACAGGCGCCACGTTTACCGCCAGGATCCCTCCCTATATGAACGGCGTATGTTCCAACAACAGCGCTGTATTTACCAATAACCCGCCGCAGATCATTTGTACCAATAACCCTTTTTCATTTGATTTTTCAGCGACAGATATAGATGGCGACTCCCTCAGCTACGAATTATGCCAGGCCTTTATTGGTGCTTCTACCCAAAACCCGATACCAGGCAATCCCCAGGGCAGCGGACCTATAGCGGCACCCCCTTACACGCCGGTAGGCTACATACCGCCATTTGACGAAAACTACCCGATCCCTTCCAACCCGGAATTTTATGTCAACCCCGTTACCGGTTTACTTACCGGAACGCCGACTACCGCAGGCCGGTACGTATTTACTGTATGTGCTAAAGAATGGCGGAACGGGCAGGTGATCAACACCTTATCCCGCGACCTTCAATTTGTGATCACGAACTGCTCCAAAGCAGTTGTCGCTAACATCCCGTCCTATAACAAAGATCCTGAGATATACATAGCCCGTTGTGATTCCATTTTCAATGTTCAATTTGAGAATACAAGCACCGGGGGCTTCCGGTATTTCTGGGACTTTGGCGATCCTAATACCCTCGCAGACACTTCAGGGGCGGTGAATCCGAGTTATACCTACCCGGACACCGGCACTTACCGCGTTAAACTCGTAGTCAACCGCGGCAGCACCTGCCCGGACAGTATAGAGAAACTCGTAAAGATATATCCAAAGTTCCGTACCGATTTCGACATTTCTGGTAAGTTATGTAAAGGAGAGCCTATACAATTTACAGACCGTTCAGAAGCCACGTTCCCTACCATCAACCAATGGGAATGGAGCTTCGGGGACGGCACAAGGTCTACAGAACAAAACCCCGTGCACACATATACCAATAACTACGAAAATTTTAATGTTACGCTGAGGACGGGAAGCTCTAAAGGATGTGAAGATACGGTGACAAAGAACATAATCATTCCCAGGTTCATCCCGTTTGCGGGCAACGACACGGTTGTCATAAAAGGGCAAACCTTCAACATGAGCGGCAGTGGCGGCGTCCAGTACCAATGGACCCCAACAGACTACCTCACTGACCCCAATGATCCCAGGACCTCTGTCACTTTCCCGCAGAGAGGCTGGTATGCCTACAACCTTAACGTCATCAACGAAAACCTTTGTGAAGGAAATGATTCTGTGAGAATTTTGGTTGTTGAATATGCTTACTTCGTAGTCCCTTCTGCTTTTTCTCCTAATGGAGACGGCAGAAACGATGTGATCAGGCCATTAAGCGCCGGTTATCCCAATATGACGTATTTCAGGATCTATAACCGCTGGGGCCAGCAGGTATTCCAGATGTTCAGCGGCGACACGGGCGGCTGGGATGGTACTTTTAATGGTAAGATGTGCGACCCGGGGGTATATTACTGGCAGGCCAGAGCATTTAACCTACAGGGGGTAGAAGAAGATTTTAAAGGAGACATTACATTGATTCGATAAAACAAATGAAAGTATTTATAACAGGGGCTACCTCGGGCATAGGAGCAGCAACAGCCAGGAAATTTGCTGAAAACGGGCACCAGGTATGGGTTACAGGGAGAAGAAAAGAACGCCTGGAAAGCCTGGCAACAGAACTGCGCAACCATTTTGGCAGTGAGTTGATCTATACACAGCTGGATGTGAGAGAATTGGAATCGGTGAAACAATTGCAAAGCGATATAGAGCAACAGTGGGGCGCCCCGGACATCCTGGTTAATAATGCCGGCCTGGCATTGGGCTTAAGCACGATAGATGAGGGTGACGTGGACGAATGGGATACTATGATCGATACCAATATAAAAGGCCTGTTGTATGTCACCCGCTGCCTTGCGCCGCTGATGAAAAAGCGCAAACAGGGTCATATTTTCAATATTGGTTCTACAGCAGGTAAGGTTGTATATCCCAATGGCAACGTCTACTGTGCTACGAAACATGCAGTAGATGCCTTATCCGAAAGTATGCGCATTGATTTGCTCAATCATAATATTAAGGTCACGGCCATCAATCCGGGCATGGTAGATACTGAATTTTCCCTTGTACGATTTAACGGAGATGAAGCAAGGGCCGATGCTACTTATCTTGGCTTCGAACCCCTTCATGCCGTAAACATTGCGGACACCATCTATTACTGTGCTACCCTGCCGCCGCATGTGTGTATCAACGATCTCACAATCACGTGTACCCGCCAGGCTAACGGTATTTTTAAAACGACCGATAATGCAGTGATGGAAGCATAGAAATGCTTCTGAAAGCGAAACCTTTTTTCTGGTTGAACCTTGTTGATACAGGCAAATCTAATCCTCAATGACCACCTCATGTCAACAAGCCTTTCAGGAAAGAAAACCTCGGCTTTCCTGTCCTTTTTTAACCAAATACCTTTTTTGCGTTCGCGGTAGTCACCCTTATCACCTCTTCTTTGCTGACCTGTTTCACCTCAGCTATTTTATCTGCCACATAGTCCAGGTAAGCCGGCTCATTCCTTTTGCCACGTTTCGGTACAGGCGCCAGATAGGGCGCATCTGTCTCCAATACCAGGTGTTCCAGCCCGATATCTTTTAAGGTCTCCGCCAGCCCACTGTTTTTGAAGGTAAGGACGCCGCCAATCCCCATTAAAAAGCCCAGATCTGTAATTTGTTGTGCCATTGCCAGGTCGTCGCCATAGCAATGAAAGATACCCCGCAATTGACCCTTTTGTTTTGTCCTGACGATATCAATACAGTCCCGGGTAGCATTTCTGCTATGAATAACGATCGGCAGATTGAAGGCCAATGCCCAATCGATCTGTCGTTCGAAGGCAATTTTCTGTTGTTCGACATGTTCCAGGTCCCAGTGATAATCTAATCCTATCTCCCCCACAGCGGCGAAAGAGGCCTGCTGCAACCATTTATAGGCGAGCGCCAGTTCCTTTTCAAAATCATCTTTAATATAACAAGGGTGAACACCCATCATAGGAATACAGAAATCAGGGTAACGCTCTGCCAGGTCCATCATCGGGCCTATAGTACTGCTGTCACAATTGGGCAGGTATGCTTTTGTCACCCCTACAGCCCGCGCATTCTCAATTACCGTATCTATATCCCGCTTAAACTGCTCGTCGTACAAATGAGCATGTGTTTCTATCATCAATGTTTAATTTTACCGGCAAATTTAAACATAATAAAATTCAGAACAGGGTAAAGGCACCTTATGGCAGCCAAACTACCCCTAAATTTTCTTAATTATCAGGACATTAATTTAACCATTATAGAAATACAGTATCTTTACAAGAACAGAATAATTTATAACGCATGTCGAAGAATAAAGGAAAATCAAATTACATTCCTAAGAATAAAAAAAAGAGCAGTGTTGAAGGCACAAATAAAGTAGGCATTTTAGACATCACCCGTACCGGTATGGGATTTGTTGTTGTTGAAGGTTGGGAGAAAGATGTTATGGTGCGGGAAAACGATTTAAAAAATGCTATTGACGGAGATAAAGTAAAAGTTTCCATTACCCGAGTAAGCAGTAACGGCAGACCGGAAGGTAAGATCATCCAGATCATCGAAAGGTCACAGGAAGAGTTTACCGGCATACTGGAAGTTTCCGAGTCTTTCGGTTTCTTAATCCCTGATAAAAATAATATCAATTTTGATATTTTCATTCCTGTAAAAGCACTTAAAGGCGGAAAGACCGGCGATAAAGCGATTGCGCGTATTAAAGATTGGGGAAATGGCAAGAAGAACCCTGAAGGGGAGGTGGTGGAACTATTGGTTGGCGAGCGCGACAACCAGGTAGCGATGAAAGAGATCTTGCTCGATGCCGGATTTCAACTCCGGTTTTCTGAAGCGGCACTGAAAGAAAGCGAAGCGATTCCCGACACTTTGCCGGAAGCTGAAATTGCACAACGTAAAGATTGCAGGGATATCCTGACCATCACTATTGATCCTGCAGACGCCAAAGATTTCGATGATGCCCTATCCTTCCGCTTGCTGAAAAACGGCCTCTACGAAATCGGGGTGCATATCGCAGATGTAAGCCACTATGTAACGCCCGGGACAGAACTGGATAAAGAAGCTTATCAAAGAGCCACCTCTGTTTACCTACCGGACAGGGTGTTGCCGATGCTACCCGAACATATTTCCAATGTATTGTGCTCTTTAAGACCTAACGAGGATAAATTTACCTTTTCTGCAATATTCCAGATGACGGAGCAAGGCGAAGTCAAACAATACTGGATAGGAAGAACAGTCATCCATTCTGACAAACGGTTTACCTACGAAGAAGCTCAGGAAATTATCGAAACAGGTCAGGGTCCTCATGCAGAAGCGGTATTAACTCTGGATAAAATCGCAAAAAATCTCAGGGAAGAGCGATTCAAGAAAGGCGCCATTAATTTCTCCTCACAGGAAATCCGGTTCCGCCTGGATGAAGAAGGCGTCCCTATTGGTATTATGGTCAAGGAAAGCAAAGACGCCAATAAATTGATTGAAGAATTCATGTTGCTGGCCAACAGGACTGTCGCTACGTATGTAGGCAAAAGAAAAGTAAACAAAACGGAAATACCTTTCCCTTACCGGATCCACGATCTGCCTAATGAAGAGAAGCTGGCCAATTTCGCCCAGTTTGCTGCCCGTTTCGGCTATAAGCTGAGCCTTAACAATCCCGATACCATTGCGGCATCGTTCAACCAGCTGCTGAAAGATGTGGACGGCAAGCCGGAACAACATATACTGGAGCAATTGGGCATCCGCACGATGTCCAAGGCGATTTACAGCACCGAAAATATTGGTCACTATGGCCTGGGATTTGAAGATTATTGCCACTTCACCTCCCCTATCAGGCGGTACCCCGATGTGATGGTACACCGTATTGTGCAACAGGTACTCGACAACGACGTGAAGCTGGATAAACAAATGGACATGAAATGCCAGCATTGTTCGGAGCGGGAAAGAAAAGCGATGGAAGCAGAGCGGACCGCAGACAAATACAAACAGGTAGAATACATGAGTAAACATGTTGGTGAGACCTTTGAAGCGCTCATCAGCGGAGTTGCTGCCACCGGCTTCTGGGCAGAAACGATAGCCCATAAATGTGAAGGAATGATCTCTATCGCCGACCTGAATGAGATTGATGAATTTACCTTTATCGAAAGCGAGTATGCCCTGGTGGGTTTCTCTACAAACCGTAAATTCAGGATCGGGGATAAGATCAAGATCCTGGTCGAACGTGCAGACCTGGAGAAGCGCCAGATCGACTTCGGCTATGTCGATGATCAGCCCGTTAAAAAAACGAAAAAAGCGGCAAGTCCAAAAGCAAAAAAAGACAAGGCTACTCCCAAAGAGGAAAAGTCCGCCAAAAAGCCTTCCTCCAGGAAGAAAAAATAAAAACAGTTACCGTGCCGGCAAAAAGAAAAGCCTTCCTTTTTGCCGGCACGG
>CAXYKQ010000304.1:0-4335 GCA_964277835.1 uncultured Edaphocola sp.
CTTGATATATTTAAATCATTTTTAATTGGAAAACAGTATTTTATAATATTTACATCAAGTTTAATTTATGTTATTAAAAATTTTATATGAAATATTTATTTGAAATAGCATATTTCTGTAAATTGTACTGAAAAACCGGCTAACTTTATTTGTTAAATCCTTTATATTTGGTATATTTACAAGATCATCTCTGAAATATTTTCTTAATATTATAAAATATAAAAATGAAAAATAAAATAAATGTAATTACACTTATTTCTTTCTTACTTTCTAGCATTATTTCTATTTTATATATAAATTATTGGATTTTCTTTCCCAAAATCGTATTGGAAATAATTTGGTTATGTTTCACGGTTATATTTATAATTTATTCATTTTTTAAAAAATCGCTTACTTCCTGGATTATCTTATCTATGATACTGGGCGTCCAGTTAGGGCTTTATTTCCCGGAAATCGGCGATAAATTGAATTTCCTAAGTAAGATTTTTTTAAGACTGATCAAGACCATCATCGCACCGATCCTGTTTTCGACATTGGTTGTCGGGATAGCTTCGCATTCTAATATGAAGCAATTAGGGAGAATGGGTTGGAAGTCTTTGCTGTATTTTGAGGTGGTTACCACACTGGCTCTTTTCATCGGCCTGATCGCGATCAACATCTCCCAGGCAGGTACGGGAGTAGTCATTCCGCCTAACCTCCATGAAGATCTACCCGTGGCTAATGCTATGACCTGGCAGGATCATATTATAAATATATTTCCTGAAAATATTATTAAATCTATGTACCACGGTGATGTGTTGCCAATAGTAGTTTTTAGCATTATATTCGGTATCGCCCTGGCACATCTCTCCATAGAGAAGAAAGAGCCGGTGTTGCGGTTCACTGAAAGTTTGGCAGAAACAATGTTTCGCTTTACCAACTTTATTATGCGTTTTGCGCCGCTAGGTGTAGGCGGCGCCATTGCTTATACTTCGGCCCACATGGGCGTGGAAATGTTAGTATCATTGCTGAAATTACTGGCGACACTTTACCTCACTTTGATTGTTTTTGTACTGGTGGTATTGCTCCCGATCGCACTTATTTGCCGGATCAATATCCGCAATTTTGTAAAGGCGATCGCCGAGCCGGTATCTATTGCGTTTGCCACCACAAGCTCCGAATCAGCCCTTCCGCTGGCTATGGAAAACATGGAAAAGATAGGGGTGCCCCGCAAAATCGTATCTTTTGTATTGCCTACAGGTTATACGTTTAACCTGGATGGCACCACGCTTTACCTGTCCCTGGCCAGCATCTTCGTGGCCCAGGTGGCGGGTAAAGATCTTTCTATCGGCGAACAATTATTGATCGGTATTACGCTTATGCTAACCAGTAAAGGAGTAGCCGGTGTACCCCGGGCTTCCCTGGTCATCCTGATGGGGGTGGCTACCTCTTTTGATCTCCCCATGCTGCCGATCATGGCGATACTTGGCATTGATGAATTGATGGATATGGCCAGGACCTCCGTAAATGTTACCGGTAACTGCCTGGCCAGTGCCGTGATTGCCCGGTGGGAGGGAGAGTTGGACGATGAAAAGATGAATGCACCATTTGTTGCAGATAAGTAGTTGTTTTATAACTACTTACTAATCTTATTTGAAGTTTCGTTTTGAGGTATATTTTTGAAAATAATGTTAATGAATTGTAAATCAGTAGATTGCAATACCTATCTAAAGACTCTGCTGTTGCGGTTAAGAAACAGAACGGAATAAATTTGTCCGTTTTACAATAGTAAATTTTGATTTATGCCTATTTTTAGGCCCAATCAATGGTTATGTCTTTGTTTAAGTCCAAAATGCGCTGCCTTTTTATCCTGTTTATTGCTGTTATATTTTATAGTCCCAATGCCTATGTCCAGGTTGTTCCTGTAGTCCTCAAGCCGGGAGATACGATCAGCTATAGCGTCAAGGGGCGTAAAGCGAGCTTCCTGGAAGTAAGTGCGGTCAATGCCAATTTGGTGATCGGGTATGATTCCGGGGAGGGGAAATGGATCATACAAGACCTGGCTACAGGGATCGGATCGGTGGAAAGATTAAGGTTTGACCCTAAAAAATTTAAAAACCGTACCATAAAAGTATGGGCAGATGCCTACCTGGCGCAAGTCCGTGACGTGCAGGTGCTGATTCGCGAGCAACCCCTGCCTGGCGTTTCACCCACAAAATTCCAGAAAGAGGAATGGCTGGGGGATCTGGCAACTTTTAAGCGCCTACGGTTGGCGGCCAATTCCGGCTTATGGGTTTACCGGAGTCCGCAGCAGGTAGATAGTGTCTATAACTGGGCAGAACAAGAGGTAAGCCGGCATTGTGAGCATATCTTCGATTTCTATAGAATTATTGTTACCCTCACCGATTTTGAAGGGAGTTGTCATAACGTAACGTACCTACCCCAGGCAATAGAAGATTATTTTCCCGGCCAAAGCGTTTATTTCCCTTTAGCTATTAAATACCTCAACGGTGCTCTGATCCACAACAGTGCGCATCAAAAAATTCCTTTGGGCGCTGAAATTATATCGGTGAATGGGATAACTGCAGCAGCACTCATCACGCGGCTGCAAAAATATTATCACTCGGATGGATTTTCTATGCCTTATAAATATAAACTGGCTTTTGAAAAAGGTCTGAAGGAAAAGTACCTGGTTGAGTTCGGACCCTCCGCCAGCTACCTGGTAAGGTATAGGTGGAAAGGGGAACAAAAAGTAGTCAGTCTCCCCGGTTTAGATGCTGCCGCTTTCAAAAGCATGCAGGACAAACGGCATTCGCTGGGACTCGACAGTTTCCTGGTTAAAGAAAAGTACAGCTTAACCCGCTTGCGGAACGATCTTTTCCTCCTTTCTATAAGAGGCTTTGACTTTGCAGAGCGCCAGGGGGACGCCAGCTATCTGCGTTATGAAGCTTTTTTAGATTCGGCTTTTGCACAACTTAACCTAAGTGGTCACAACAGGTTAATACTTGACCTCAGGTACAATACCGGTGGGGCGGGTTTCTTATATGCAAAAACCTTCTCTTATATGAGCGACCGCCCATTCCGGGATGCAAATTTTGCCTACAGCAGCTTCAATGAAGTGCCCGAAAAAGATGCTTTGGTGATCAGTCCTTTTCTCCTGGCTAATGGCGTGGCCCATAGCTCCGGCCTGGAAGTACACCTCAAGCAGCGTTTCCCGGTAGGAGTTAATGGAAAGTACTATTTAAGCGATAGCTTTAATCCTTTGATTTTACCCCATAAAACAACCTTTAAAGGCACTGTGTTTTTATTGGTTGATGAACAGGTCGCTTCTGCCGGTGCTCATTTGGCCTCTTTAGTAAAGTCCTATACAAATTGTATTACTATAGGACAGGAAACTTGCGGCGGGTATTACGAACATAATGGGCACCTGCCCTTTACGTATCAATTGCCGCATACCGGGATTCAAACCGGCTTTTCTATCGTATACGTAAACCAGGATGCGCGACCGCTGGAAAGCCAGGCTGAAGGGAGGGGTATTGTTCCGGACATTAATATAGAACCGTCTATTGAAGAATTCTTAAATCAGCAGGACGCCGCGCTCAACTATATTTTGAGGAATTATTAGTAGCCGGCGTTCAAAAGTGGTCATAATCGCTTTATCATTTTCTTTAAAGCGTAAAATTAAATAAAGTGAAACAAGGTCAATGATTATTGCTCCTCTTGCTCTCTCTGGAATGCCTTTCTTTTCTTAGCGTGATCTCCTTTAATTAAGATCGTCATATTGATCTCGAAGCCCAACAAGATCAATATCGCGATTATATTGATCCACACCAGTGACATTAATACCGTTCCTAAGGAACCATATACCTGGTCATATTGAATAAAATTGGATGATAAATAGATGAAAACCGCGGAAATACCCCAGATCAGCAAGGTAGAAATAAAAGCGCCGAGGTTGAAGAAACGCACACGGGTGTACAAACTGGGACAAAAACGGTAAATAATACAGACCATTAACAGGATAATGATCCCTAGCGTGGCATTGGTGATCCATCTCATTAAGGTGTCGCTCATAGGGTATTGATCGACAAGGTAAGTAAGTACATTGGACTGTACAATGAGCACCGCCACTACGATCAGGAACAGCACCATCAGCACAACCGTCAGCCAGATCGCTTTTAAACGCCTGTTGAAAGCCGTACGGAATTTACGCATATCGGAGTCACGGTCAAAAGCCCGCATAATACCCATGAGGCCGTTGGAAGAGTAAATGATGGCAAATAAAAGACCGAATGATAAGAGATCTCTTCTTTTAGTATATAAAAAATCTTTAACTACATGGATGATCTTATTGCT
>CAXYKQ010000305.1:0-4570 GCA_964277835.1 uncultured Edaphocola sp.
AGCACGATTCCTTTTGCAAAAGGAAGAGTAGATGCTACACAGGAACAGACAGATATTGAACTTTTCGGCCACCTGGAACCGTTTGCCGATGGCTTCCGCAATTATAGAAAAGGAGTCGCAACGGCAACAACAGAGAGCTTACTGGTTGACAAAGCACAATTACTCAGCCTTACGATTCCAGAGCTGACTGTATTGATGGGCGGCTTAAAGGTATTGAACATAAATTACGATGGAGCTGCACATGGGGTATTAACCCATCGCCCGGCGACCCTGACCAATGACTTTTTTGTCCATTTGCTGGATATGAATACCGTCTGGACTGCAACAGATCACAGCCAGGAACTGTTTGAGGGGAGAGACCGCCATTCGGGAGCACCAAAATGGACCGCGACAAGAGCAGACCTTGTATTTGGCGCGCATGCTGAACTAAGAGCAGTAGCAGAGGTCTATGCCAGCCAGGACGCTATGGAAAAATTCATTAAAGATTTTATCAAAGCCTGGACCAAAGTAATGAACCTGGACCGTTTTGATCTGCTATAAAGAATGTTCACAGCTTATCGTTAAATAATAAAGGCCGGTTTGCACCGGCCTTTTACATTCACTCATTCTACTCATCTATCCATCTATAGTTTGATCCTGTAGCCTAAAGAAATACTGAAACGGTTATTGGTATAACGTACATCATCAATATTAGACATCGTCGCTAATCCTAAACCATAACCGCCTTTGAGGTAAACGCCCCATGGTGATTCATAACCTAAACCGAAATTAACCCCATAATCCAAAGGGTTCATTTGGGTGTTGTCGCTACCGAAATCAATGTCAGACTTCGTTTCAACACCTAAAATCTCAGACTTACTCTGCCCGGCAATTGCATAACCTATGTAAGGGCCTGCTTCTGCGAAGATTGATCCGGCGCTTTCCGAGATATGGAAGTTATAACCGATATTTACCGGAACGCTTAGATAGTGCAGGCTTGTAGTTGTCGGCACCCCCAGAATTTCAGTTTTACTTCCCAGACCTTGATAATAAACACCTGGTCTTAAGTAAAAATCACCGCCTAAACCGATATTTACGCCAACACCGCCACTAAACCCAGTCCTGGCATCTCCGGTTACGGCATCTGCTCCGTCCATTTTTAAACGGGTATTTGAAAAGTTAACACCAACTTCAGGATCAATACTGATCTGGGAAAATCCGGTTTGCGCGATAGCAGCTGTAGCTGCCAACAGTACGATTTTTTTCATCTTTATTCAATTTTATAATTAGATAATTTGTATCACAACACCGGGAGAGTTATTCCTGGTTTGTGAACGCAAAGGTATTGCGGGCAGAAAGCTTCAAAAAAGTTAAAATGGCCGAAACGGACAAAACGCGCCGTGAAATGGCCGCCAATTATTTGCACCAATTCTGCTTAAAAAGTTCAGGCTTTAAATTGTCCGTTTTAGCCTTTAAGCAGTTTAAAAAAATTCCGAAAGCGCTGAAATTTGCCGGGCATCATTTCGAACAGATCAACAGTCTGCTATCTGTCCCAAAAACGCTGTATATGGAATCATCGCTCAGTAAATTCAGAAAAATATTACAAAAATGGTACCTGCCTCTGATCGCAGGTGTCGGGTTTATAATGGTTGCTATCGGCATTTATAGTTTGCCGGGCTTAAGTATTTCAATCATCATGCTGTTATTCAGTCTTACGATTATTTTGTTTGGCATCCGGGAAACTGCCTTTGTGGTGCATAACAGGAGAAGGATTAAAAAGTGGCGCTGGCACCTCGGCTCTTCTTTACTGATGCTGGCAACAGGTATTGTATTAATCAGCGATCCCCTGATCTCTGTCAGCTATATAAACTCCCTGGTTGTTTTATTACTGTTCGGTAAAGCGATTCAAAATTTCATTTTTCATTATACTTATTCCAGGAGAACGCAAAGCACTGTAGGCATAAATGCTGTATATGGTGTGGCTTTAATCTTCATTGCCTTGTTCCTTTGGTCGAGTCCGCAGATCATCACTGCATTCCTGGTCACCTTATCAGGGTTGCCGTTTTTGATTATGGGTATACTCTGCATCGCATTATCATTGACCTTAAGAAAGACGCATCAGAAACTGGAAGCTTTTAAGCGCTCTTTCCAGGAGAAGACTAAAGATGCTACTTACGAAGTAATAGAAGAGTAATTTTTTTTCAGCAACATACAAACCATATAAATTGAAAACAGTCATTAAAATGAAAAAACAAATAGCTATAGCAGCTATGCTTTTGCTCAGCTTTGGGATGGCCAATGCGCAAACAGAGCTGGCGCTGAAAGATGCTGTGGACTATGCTTTAAAGCATAAGGCAGATGCCGTGAAAGCGGGCCTTGACGTCGAAAATGCAGTGCATAAAATTGCAGAGGTCCGGGCGAATGCATTACCGCAGATCAACGGCCAATCCAGCCTGACCTACAATCCAAAATTGCAACAAATGGCATTGGATTTCGGCGGCCAGACGCAAGTGATCAAGATGGGTACGCCCTGGCAGGCTACCTCTGCGATACAATTAGACCAACAGATCTTTAATATGTCTGTATTCCAGGGTTTGAAAGCGGCCAGGTCCACCAAAGAATTCTACCTGCTGAATGCTGCATTGACTGAAGAACAGATCGTGGAAAAAGTGGCCAACAGCTACTACGAGGTATTCAAAACCAAATCCCAGATCAAAACCATGGAACGCACGATACAGAATACGACCCGTGTCCGTAATGTAATAGCGAGCCTGGAAGAAAACGGCCTTGCTAAAAAAATAGACCTGGACCGTATCAATGTTACCCTGAACAACCTCAACAGTTCGCTGGTACAATTGAACAATTCAGTTAAGCTGCAGGAAAACGCGCTAAAATACTTGATCGGGATGGACATCTCTACCCCAATCTTTTTGCCGGAAAGCACTTTTGAATCGCCGCAAAACATGTATGTAAAAGACGCGTTTAATATCAATAACAGAACAGAAATTCAATTATTGGAAAAACAAGGAGACCTGTTAAGACTGAATAAAAAAGCTACAGCAGCAGCGCGCTACCCTACACTATCCATGTCTGCTAATTACGGCTACTTAAGTTTAGGAGACCGGTTCCCTTATTTTGCAGGACCTGAAAAAGGCGTAAACGGATCGGATTTCTCTGCGATCTCCCTGAACCTGCGCGTGCCTATTTTCAGTGGCTTTGCTACGCGTTCAAAAATCAGGCAAGCCCAGGTGGATATCGACAAGTTTGAGGCAGACCTGGCGGACACTAAACTGGCCCTGAATATGGCCCTTGAGAATGCTTACACACAAATCAACAATTCGGTCATTACCCTCCGCAGCCAACAATCCAATATGGAACTGGCCAGCCAGGTGCTTGAAAATGTAGAAAATAATTACAAGAACGGTTTGGCCTCACTGACCGACTTGCTGGATGCAGAAAACTCCTATGCAGAAGCGCAAAACAACCACACTGCAGCCCTACTGGACTATAAACTGGCCGAAGTGCAATTGAAGAAAGCCAACGGAGAACTGAAAACATTTTACTCAAACAAACAATAAAGACCATAGAAATTTAACATGAAAAAGATCCTACTGACCAGTGTTATTATCATTGCCGTTCTGGCCGGCATCTTTTATGTCCTGAACAAGAATAAGGCTAAAAATGAAGCGCAGACTGCAATTGTAGCTCAAAAAAATTCGGGTGTCACCGTACGTATTGCGGCAGCGGCTTATAAAGATATGAATATGCAATACACTTCTAATGGAGTTTTTATGCCCAAACAAGAAGTGAAAATCTCCGCCGAAACCCCGGGCAGAGTGGCCCGTGTGCTGGTAAAAGAAGGTTCGCGGGTAGCCGCCGGCCAGACTTTGGCGGTTATCGAAGGCGACAAACAAAATGTAGCCGTTTCTAATGCCCAGGCGGTTTTCAATAATGCAAAGGCCGAAGTGGCCCGTTTTGAAAATGCCTATTCCAGTGGTGGTGTTACCAAACAACAACTGGATCAAACCAAACTGCAATTAGAGAATGCAAAAAATAATTTGCGCAGCGCTCAATTGAATGCTACCGATGTAAATATTAAAGCATCTTTCTCCGGTGTGGTCAACAGTAAAACTATCGAACCGGGTTCTTACGTGAATCCGGGCCAGGAATTATTTACGATTGTAAATATCAGCACCCTTAAACTAAAAGTAAACGTGGACGAAAAAACGGTGGGCAGTGTAAAAATGGGCCAGAATGTCCTGATCACGAGCGCTGCGCTATCCGGTCAGCAATGGTCCGGCGTGGTAACCTTTATCGCCCCTAAAGCCGATGGCAGCCTGAATTTCCCGGTAGAGATCGAGATTAAAAATAATGGCGCTAACGACCTGAAAGCAGGTATGTATGGCACGGCAACCTTCGGCAGCGAGCAAATGAGCAATGCACTAGTCATTCCAAGAAGTGCTTTCGTAGGTAATATCAGTTCCAATAAAGTATTTGTAGCCGAAGATGGCAAAGCGGTATTGAAAGAAGTAGTAGCCGGTAGAAATTTCGGCGATTTTGTGGAGATCGTTTCCGGAATCTCCAGCGGAGC
>CAXYKQ010000306.1:0-19618 GCA_964277835.1 uncultured Edaphocola sp.
GACCGGGAAGATGGCGGAAGCGCAATTCATCAGCGGCCTTAGCGATTGGATCCCTGCACCGGTAAAAGAAGAAGATATTATCGCCGCCTGGAATGCCATGCTGCTTGACTTTCCCTTGAGGAGGTTGCAGATCCTGCAACAATTGCAATTGCATTATGATATCGTGTTACTGAGCAATACGAACAGCATTCATGAACGGGCTTTTAACCGGATGCTCCGGGAGCGTTGCGGTTTCAATAGCCTTGCCGTATTTGTAGATAAAGTTTTTTACAGTCACCATATCGGTATGCGCAAACCGGATGTGGCTACTTTTGAATATGTGTTGAATTATACCGGTTTTGATCCCGCCCACACTCTATTTGTAGACGATAGCCGGCAGCATATTTTAGGCGCACAAAGCGCAGGTATACAAACAATCTGGCTGGAGCCAGGCATGACGATAGAAGAACATATTTTCCTGAATAAATAAAGGTTACTATAAAAAATTGAACCCGTTTAAATGCTGCTTGTAGCATTTAAACGGGTTTTTATTTACTTGCTTCGCAATGTCTGCTTTAAAGCAATGTAAATAGGCACTAGCGCATTTTCCGGATCCTGTGAGCGCTGGTCATAGACCTCAAAATCGGTGGTATAAGCGCGCGCCAGGTCGGATTGCCAGATTGCTTCCCACTTTCTAAAAACAAAATTGTCTGCCATTTTACCTTTTGCTTCGAAGCAGGTATAACATCCTGCTGCGATCTTTAAACCCGTCATCCCTTCCGGGATGTCCGCCAATGAACCCGTCCTGCAGCCCAATAGGGTAGTATAATCACCGGTATAATCTCCTTCATAGTCTGTATAGACACAATAAAGCGCTCCATCCAGCTTATGCGGGATCCTATCGCTTATTTGTTCTTCAAAAAATCTTTGCCACAAGGCCGGGATATCCTTCGCAGCCGCGCCGCTCGTGTTATTAGTCCTGACCGTAATCCCGGTCACATAAAAACCTTCCATTTGTTCCTGTTGCATCGCTTTTAAATTCATAAAGCAAAATTATGCAGGCGAACTGACAACTGTTTGTCAATACGATTGCCTGCTCCCGGGTTTATTTATGGAATTCATGCTTTTGCTGCACCCTTTCTTTTCCACTTTTTGCTTGTCCAAAAAGTGGAGCAAAAAGGACACCGGAAATCAATTGCCAACATGATTTCCGGGTTAGGTCCGTCCGCTACTGGGCACAACTGCAAAGCACATCGGCAGCATATCTAAGCACGACCGTCTTGGGCCGGGCGAAGGCGAGTTGAGCCATCTCTGCAATTTATTGTTGAGACTTCTCGGCTCCACTATGTTCCACTCGAAGTGACGCAACGTATGGTGTTCTGCTGAGCCTGTCAAATCACACACGTAAATCCAACCACAACGTCCTGTCGACCGAGCGACAGAGAGTGGAGACATCGCTGCAATTATTGTTGAGACTTCTCGGCTCCACTATCTTCCACTCGAAGTGACGCAACGTATGGTGTTCTGCTGAGCCTGTCAAATCACACACGTAAATTCAACCACAACGTCCTGTCGACCGAGCGACAGCGAGCGGAGACATCGCTGCAATTATTGTTGAGACTTCTCAGCTCCACTATCTTCCACTCGAAGTGACGCAACGTATGGTGTTCTGCTGAGCCTGGCGGAGCAGGCTATCCTGTCACATCCTTCGATAAACTCAGGGTGAAAATATGCCTTTATGGGACATCTACTTTTAAGTCTCATTGAGAGTTCTCGACTCCATTACATTGCTCTCGAAATGACGAAGAAGCTTTATGTAGTGCTATCATAGCACGCACATAAATCCAGCCAAAGGGTCCTGTCGACCGAGCGACAGTGAGCGGAGACATCGCTGCAATTATTCTTGAGACTTCTCGGCTCCACTATGTTCCACTCGAAGTGACGCAACGTATGGTGTTCTACTGAGCCTGTAAAATCACACACGTAAATCCAACCACAACGTCCTGTCGACCGAGCGACAGCGAGCGGAGACATCTCTGCAATTATTGTTGAGACTTCTCGGCTCCACTATGTTCCACTCGAAGTGACGCAACGTATGGTGTTCTGCTGAGTTTTATGAAACATTAGTCGCAAAATACCGGCCTTTATATTTGTTCTGGCTGTTCACCGGAAGCCAGAGCTTCGCGCTGCTTTTGCTTTTCCAGGATTTCGGTTAAGTAAGGCTTCAGCATATCGTCCATCATCGCCTGGGTAATAGTCATCGCCTTAGGGTCTTCTGTTAATGCAAACCAAGGCCTCGGTTTACCAAAAGGATATTCCCCGTATAGCAAAACCGGCGTACCATTGGCCACTACCTGGTCATTTTGCATAATCCATTGCTCCGCCCAGTTATACAGGAAAAAAGCATCTGATCTTTGCAGGCGCATACAACTATGCGAAGCCGGGTAACCGGGTAGGGCGTATTGGTGGAAACCGATACCGCCGAAATTGCTCACATTGAAATTCCAGTTAAGGATCCAGTTGCTGTTTACCGTGCTCACGCTACGCTTGGATTTCCAGTTACAGTAATATAATTTTGGTGGGGTAGGGTTGGCCTTGGTGCCAGTATTCGTCTGTCCCTGGATCACCAGCTTACCGTATTCATACGCCGCGAATGCCTGGTGAAGATTAGAAAAAATAAGCATTTTTTTCACCGGCTTTAAGGCTTCCACCGTCTCCGGGAAGGGCATATAAGCGTTTAAGGGGAGGTCATAGCGGTTGGGTATCATAATACTATCCAACCTTTTAATAGTAGTAGAGTCCACGCGGTTGATCGCGATCAATATATCTAAATGTTGGGCGCCTTCAAAAGAATCTTTCCGGCTTTGCCAGTCCTTCTTTTTAATAAAGCTGTATTTTATATCGGCTTGTTTTTGTTCCGGCGCCGGTTCTTTCTTCTGAGAAACCGTATTGTTCCGGCTATTACTATCTGTATTTTCCCGGCTTCCGGTCTGAGAATTCCGATCAGGCTGATTATCGTTACAGGCTGTAGCCAGACATAAAAGGCCCAAAGCTATTGATCCGCTAAACATTCTTCTTATCATATGCTCTTTTTAGGTATAAATCCAAAGATAAGTCTTATTCAAATTTTTGGTTTTTAAGAAATCATAAATATAAATAATAAAAAACTAAAAATTTAAGCCGATAATTAACAAATGGATTTTATTTTTAAACTAAATATATCCTACCAATATGAATGCCGGTAAACGCTACAAGCCCTTAGAATTCGCCATCTGGACCCGCAGAACAATCTTGTTTTGTTTCCTGATCAGTAGCCTCCCTGTTTTATTATTCTTTTTCCTGAAATGGGGATTTCTCAGTATTCCCTGGCAGCCGATCGCGGTACTCGGTACCGCTGTAGCCTTTATTGTCGGTTTTAAAAATAATGCCAGCTATAACCGGCTTTGGGAAGCACGCCAGATCTATGGCGGCATCATCAACGACAGCAGGAGCTTCGCTGTAAAAGCACGCGACTTTTTACAGGACCATGAAACGCCTGCAGTCGTAGATAAAATATTTGATCGCCATTTTGCCTGGCTGACATTTTTAAGATACCAGCTACGCGAACCGAGAGTTTGGGAAACCCTGAGCGGCAAGCAATCTAAAGAATATATGGAGGATCGGTACAAAGTTCCTGAATGGGCGGAAAAACTGGAAGAATCGGTAGCGCCTTATTTAAGTAAATCAGAATCAGACCAGCTGTTCGCCAAGAAAAACAGGGCTTCCCAGGTTCTGGCCTTACAATCCGCACACATCAATAAACTGTATAAAGACGGTGCCATCACCGAAATTCAGCAATTACAGTTACAACAAAGCATTACCAACTTTTATGATCAGCAAGGCAAAGCAGAACGGATCAAGAATTTTCCCTACCCGAGGCATTTCTCTTCGATCACTACCTACCTGCTGCACATTTTTGTGTACTTGTTGCCTTTCGGATTACTTAAAGAATGCGCCGCGATCGGCGCAGGTACTGCGTTAGAGGGCTACTCGGTATTCCTGCTGATTCCTTTAGCGACCCTGATCTCCTGGGTATTCCTTACTTTGGATGCGGTAGGAGAAAATTCATTGAACCCTTTCGAAGGTGGCGCTAACGATGTGCCCATCACACAGATCAGTAAAATGATAGAAACGGATCTGAAAGAAATGCTGGACCGCAAAGATCTACCCGAACCTGTCGTCCCGGTGAATAATATACTGATGTAAACCTGCATCAAAGGGGTAGCATACTTACCGGCATACTGACCCCTACCCGGAAACCATGCCGCCAATTTCTGTTCAGAGCTCCTTTTCCCGCATAGTAATCCATGCGGAAAAATTTGAAAAAATTAATCCCTATGTTTTCGAGACCAACCCCATATTCTGCATAGTACATTTGAGGGTTAGTATAAAATGCATTACCCGAAAGTACAAGATGCCAGTTAAGTTGCTTAAACCCCGGGATTTTATTGGTCAGGAATCCATTCAGGTGCCATTCCGTATTGACTTGTGTATATAGTTCGGGAATATGACTGTAGGTAAAATAGGGCGCTGTCTGGAAGCTTTTCAGGTAAGGGGTTGCTAAAGCCACCTGGTTACTGAACAAGTGAAACATATCCGGGTTGCCACCATAATTTTTATTCAAAAAGCCCCCGGCATTCAGGCGGTAACGCAGCACGCCCTGTAACTTCATCCTTACATCATCCGAAATTCCGACTTGCCAGATATCAAAATCAGACTTGCTTCCAAAAACTCCCTTGACGCCTTTGCTATACTGCAATTCGAAGACCGGGGCCTTACTGGCAATACCAGATTTATAGCCCGGGTATTGGATGAATTGCCACCCCGGCTGATATTTTATGCCCAGGCTCAGGATAAAAGCTTTGTGATCTTCAAAGACCGGTAATTCGTCCGGATTATTCGGGGTGTAGCGTTCTTTCGCCTTTTTACTAAAACTAAAATCAGTATGGTTTTCCATAGCCTCGCGGTCTTCGAAATTGGCGTTGAAAGACCACTCGAAACCGTTACCCGGCTTGTGGTCAAAGCCCAGTTGCAGCTTCCTGACCTGGTATAGTTTCATAAAATTATAACCGGCGAATAAGCTGGTGTAGGTGTTTAGCAAAGGCACAACCGGATCCTGCATGCTGATCTGGGCCACCTCTTTACCAGCCACTCCCCATAACGTATAAGACCTGCCCCGGAAAGCGGGAGCGACATCGACATACCGCCAATACACGGAAGATTGAAATTGCCGGTTGGCAAATCCATAATGATTTTTCCAGGTAATATGCAGGCTGTCTCCCGCGCCCAGGCCATGATTCCAGTAGGGGTTCACTCCTAATACAAAGCCTTCTACCGTATTGAAACCTATGGTATTGACCAGTCCTTCTATGCCGACCTGGTTATACTTCTTTTTATAATAGGCGCCTGTAAGCAATATACTTCCCGGATCAAAAACTTTTTGACCCCTATGAAACAGGGAATCTGCTTTCTTTGCTGTCTCTTTGTATATGCTGTCCTTAAAAGTATAGTCCCTGACCTCTTCATTTGTGAGCGTAACCGGCCGGTTTTGGTCCAGGTAAGTATCAGCAGTAGTCAAAGCATTGCTGTCGTATACCGAAAGCAGCCTGGTTGTAAAAACCTGTTCGTCTATTGGCTCATTGACCTTTGCATGAGTATAACTGGTAAGGAAATCGCCGGCGATACCGAAGCCAAATATATGGATCACCGGGTACAATACCTGTTGCTGTATGACCCAATTGCCCGCTGCTGCTTTCCTGTACTGTTGCCTGAGGATTAGGGTATCAACATTTTCTATCTGGGCGCGCCTGTCCAGGACCAATTCTAATTGTTTGAATACCCAGTCACCATCTACTACGTAAAGTGTGCCCCGGAAAGTCGGTTCCATAGTCCGTTTAGGCCAGAATTCAATTTTATTGATAAACTGCCCGTCTTCCAGGTAAGAACCCTTAAAAGCAAATTTGTAATATTGAAACGCATTCGTATGCGCAGGCGAGATAAATCCCCGGGGATTGATACCGCTCATAAGGTTTACATTATTCTCATAAACATTGATAATGGCCGGCATAGTAGCGAAGCCCAGGCCGCGCGGGTCGCCGCTGGTTTTTACGGCGTTGACTTTGTTGAATTCCTTATTTGGCGCCTTGAAATAATACCTGGTGAACTGCTCCAAAAAATAAATGATCCCGTTGTTATTAGAGTCCAGGTTTAATGTTTTCCGCAATTCTTTCATCCCTTCTTCGTCTATTTCTTGGCCCAACAATGTAGTTGGTATATTTCTGATATAGAGTTTGCCTTTCAAATAAATATCGGTTTCAAAGGTTTTCAACTTTTTTGAATTTTCCGATTTATGCGCGATGACATTTCTCATAATCTGGTAGGCCGGGTCTTCGGCATTTGCCTTGATCTCCACCGCATTCAACGATTCATACTCCAGGTCCAGCACAAAGTCCAGCTTCTGCTCCCTGCCGCTAAGGGTTATCGTTTTAGAAACCGTCTTGTATCCCATCAGGGAAGCGGTTATGGTCATATTTCCCTCCGGCAATTCCAAAAAATAACTGCCGTCCTCACCGGCTGAAGTCCCGGTATTAGTGCCCTTAACGGAAATAACCGCGTAGGGTAGCATAGCCCCTTCATCATCTTTAATGATACCCTTCAGGCGGGTGGCATGAAGTAAATTGACGGCGCATAAGAAAGGTAAGAGCAGCAGCCACGAGGTTTTAGCGAACAGGGATTGAAACATATTAATCGTCAGGTTTTTAATTGATCCGGTTTCCCGGATAGCATTCAAAAATAAACATTTTCCAATCCATGGGCTTCTACCGGATATTTATGCCTTAATAAATGCCCTAAATATTAAAAGGTTGCTTTATGGAATCAAGAAATTGATTGTACTTTTGCCGCGAACTTTTTCATACCATCATAAAGCAACCTTTATGCAAGATTTCACTCCATTACTTTCTATCAGCCCTGTAGACGGCCGGTATCGCAACCAGGTCGCGGAATTAGCGCCTTATTTTTCAGAATTTGGCTTAATCACCTATCGCGTTAAAGTAGAAATAGAATACTTTATCCTTTTGGCGGAAAAAAATATTTTCAAATTACCCAAGGGATTGACGGTGGCTCAGCTAAGGGCGATTTATGAAGAAATGACGGAAGAAGACGCGCAACAGGTAAAGGAAACAGAAAAAGTAACCAATCACGATGTAAAGGCAGTAGAGTATTTCATCAAAGAAAAGCTGAAAGCCCTGGATGCAGAAGCTATTTCGGAGTGGGTACACTTTGGGCTTACCTCACAGGATATCAACAATACAGCGATTCCTTTATTGTGGAAAGATGCGGTAGAAACTGTGTATATACCTTACCTGCTCAACATTATTTCCGGTCTGAAAAAGATGGCTAAAGACTGGAAGAAAATCCCGATGCTGGCGAAAACGCATGGCCAGCCGGCCTCTCCGACCACTTTAGGTAAAGAGATCATGGTGTTTGTGGAACGCCTGCAAAACCAGGTAGACCTTTTCGGTTATGTGCCTTATGCCGCTAAATTTGGCGGGGCTACCGGTAATTTTAATGCACATCATGTCGCTTTTCCTAAGAAAGACTGGGTGGCGTTCGGTAACGAATTTGTCAACGAGCGCCTGGGTTTACAACGGATGCAGTACACGACACAGATTGAGCATTATGATAACCTGGCTGCGCATTTTGATGCTTTAAAACGCATCAATACGATACTGATCGACCTTTGCCGCGATATCTGGACTTATGTGTCTATGGAGTATTTCAAACAAAAAACAAAGGCCGGTGAAGTAGGATCTTCAGCGATGCCGCATAAAGTGAACCCTATCGATTTTGAAAACGCGGAAGGTAACCTGGGTATTGCGAATTCCTTATATGAACATCTAAGCGCGAAGCTCCCGGTAAGCCGCCTGCAGCGCGACCTTACTGACTCTACAGTATTGAGAAATATTGGCGTGCCTATGGCACATGCGCTGATCGCTTTAAAGTCTGTCGAAAAAGGCCTGGGCAAATTATTGTTGAATGAACCTAAATTGCACGAGGACCTGGAAAATAACTGGGCGGTAGTGGCGGAAGCCATCCAGACGATCTTAAGACGCGCGGGTTATCCGCAACCTTATGAAGCATTAAAGGCATTGACCCGCGGTAAAGAAGGGATTACGCAGAAGAGCATGCATGCCTTTATCGAAAAACTGGAGGTGAACGAAAAAGTAAAAGCAGAACTGAAGAAAGTAACGCCGCATAATTATGTAGGGGTGCATTTTAAATTCTAAAAATAAGCGTGCTTTTTAAGGATTTTTTCAAAAAAATATTTGCTGGAATCAAATCGTTTGTTATCTTTGCAATCCCAAAAGGGGAAAAGAAGTTCTTAAAAACACATGCAGAAGTAGCTCAGTTGGTAGAGCACAACCTTGCCAAGGTTGGGGTCGCGGGTTCGAGTCTCGTCTTCTGCTCCACATCCTGATTTTCGGGATAGTCTTTAAACTTGCTTTTTAAAGCTTGGTTAAAGCCCTGGTGGTGAAATTGGTAGACACGCAGGACTTAAAATCCTGTGGGCAGCAATGTCCGTGCCGGTTCAAGTCCGGCCTGGGGCACCCACGAAGAAGCGTTTTGGAAATCCGAAACGCTTCTTTATTTAAAGCTTCACATGCAGAAGTAGCTCAGTTGGTAGAGCACAACCTTGCCAAGGTTGGGGTCGCGGGTTCGAGTCTCGTCTTCTGCTCTGATTGAAAAGTCGCACTCAAAATGAGTGCGACTTTTTTTCTTGGGTCGAACATAGGTCGAACAATTTCAGTTTATGTTTTAGTGGTTAGAGGGTTTTTATTTTTGGGCTCAGAATAGGAGAATATTTATGTGTATATTTTTCTGAAATAAGAAAAATATATTATTTTCACATTTGATGAAACCTACATTTACATTTCTTATAGTATTACTTTGTCCTGTGATTGCTCTAGGGCAACATATTGCAGTTCCAGAAACACCGCAGCCCTCAATATTTCAGCAAGTCCAACCTCATGTAAATATGATGCCTCAACAAAGGCATTTCTCCGGTGCAATAGAGCAAACACCCAAAACTTTGCCTAGTCATTATCTGATAGACAAACAGAGGACTGAACAAGGGCGGATTGAATACCAGCGTGAAATAGCTTCAATCAATGAAGACATACAGGCATTAGAACAGAATAGCTATGCTAATAGTATACTTGATACCACGTTTGGCAAGCCTCCCGTAATGAGTAAGCAACAGTATGAAACTGGCAAATCATTTTGGGATGCTTTAGTAATCCTTACCGATATGCAGCAGGGTAAACGGGATTTTTCCATTACGTAAGCAGTTTACACAGTAGAAAATGCCTATTTAAGAAATAAGCTGAACAAAGAAGATTTTATTCAGGCTGTCCAATTAAGAGCGGAGCTGTGCAGGCAGATCATAATGCAAGAAAAATTAGACCCCAATAGTAACCTTGCCAAGCATTTTGCTATACAAAAGCTGTACCAGCAAGATCACCAATACAATGACCCTAATAGCAGGAAAAAAATATCTATTCCAAAGCTGGAATATGATTTTACTGATTTCATGGGAGATAGCAGCCATACGCAAATGTTTGTCAGCAAGCTTTTGACAACAGGAAAAGGGCAATGCCATTCTATGCCTTTATTATACTTGTGTATTGCCGAGCAACTGGGCGTAAAAGCTTATCTGTCACTTGCTCCCGAACATTCATTTATCCGATTTGCCGATGAAAACAGTAATTTGTACAATTTTGAAACCACAAACGGTAAAATCGTTTCTGATAAATGGGTATTACAGTCAGGCTATATCAATACGACTGCCCTACAGAATAAAATCTATTTAGATACTCTTTCACAGAAACAATTATTGTCGCTTTGTGTCTTGGACTTGGCTATTGGCTATCAGTTTGACTATGGTTATGATGGCTTTATAGAAACGGCACTCAAGCAGGCTATAAAGCTTTATCCCACAGGAATACAGAACCATATTATGCTGTCCAATTTTTGGAAAATAAAAATGTTTACTGCGATTAAATATTATAAGATCACCAATCCAGAAGCCTTATCCCGATACCCTATAGCCCACACGCTGCAAAAACGGATGTTAAGAGAATATGAGATCATCGACCGCTTAGGGTATCAGCAAATGCCCAAAGAAGCATATCAGGCATGGTTACAATCGGTAGATGAAGAGCGGGAAAAGCAAAATAGACCGAAATCAAAACAACAATAACTTACAAAAAATCATAATTTCACCACAATACCAATATCTAGTCCTTATGAAATGCTTATCATTTATAACCCCAGCATTCCTATTGTTCCCGTGCTTGGCACAGGCGCAATCCTCCAATCCTTTTAAATCTATTGGGAAGAAAGCAGAAATGCTTACCCTTTCCAAAGGCAGGTATCAGGAAACTTTCGACGAAGATACTTTGCAGCGTATTGGCTCGGTGGTCATTAACAGCCGTACCAATCAAATAGTTCAGCTTCTGGATGCGGACAGTTTGAGTAATGAAACTACAGACAATAGTTCTGCAAGCCGTTGGTATAGTATTGATCCATTGGCAGAGAAATATGTGAGCTACTCGCCATATAACTTTGTGCTAAATAACCCTATTCGCTTTATTGATCCTGACGGCATAGAAGTGAGAAACGGCATGCAGCAGCAGCTTGACGAAGCACAGGGAAAAGTAACAACAGCACAAGCTAACCTAACAGCAGTATAAAATAATGCGAAAGCGTCAAAGAGCGATATTCGACAAGCGCAAAGACAGTTAAATAATGCAAATAGTGAATTAGCAAGCACCCAAGCGTTATACAATAAAGCGCAATCAGCGATCCAATTAGTTAAAGATGTTGACCCTGAATATTTTGATAAAATCAATACTCTTAAAGATGTTGGTGGAAATGACGTGAATGTATATGTTACGGCCACCGAAGACATGGGGGTTCGACCTGATGGAATGATTAGAAAAGGAGAAACAGCATTAATTTTTAACACGTTTAATGGACGGCCTTATAGAAAAAGAAATGCTGATGGTGAATCATACGTGGAGTTTTTTACCAATGAGAAAGCTAATGAACTTGGATTTACAATTACCCTTTTTGGATCTTCGTCAGCATCTACAATTGCGAATGAATTTGGCAATGTTGAATATTCAACTGAAAATTCAGTCGAAGATGCAATAGAGTATATGAATGGAGTACCGTATAATAAAACTCAAAGTGAAAAGTATTCCTTTAAAGTGCAACGAGCATTTGAAGAAAAAATGAAAACAAAAGGAAAATGAAACAAGGAATAACATTTATAATCTGTCTAATGCTTTTATCCTGTAAAAGCCTATCTCCCTATTTCAAACAAAGTGATTTAGCAAAAAATGGGCGGGATCTTAATTTTGGGAAGGACAAGCTAAAGCTTAAAGAAATAAAAGCTTCTGTTATAAGTGACAATGGCATTGGATTGTACAAATTTTCTTATAAAAGGAACATTAATGATGAAGTGCTGTTACCTGTATTAAGATTTGCTGATACCTATTATTTATACAAAGAAAATAACCAGTATGCAGATAGTATTTTAAAAAATTTCCAAATTGAATATGGGGAACTTTTTAAAGAAGATCAATTAAACAGTATTAAACGACAATTCACTAATGGCATTATGTACGTTGGACACAGATAAAATTAATAGTGTCGTTAAAAGGATTATTATTTTCTGTTTAACTCTATTCCTTGTTAATGGCTTGTATGGTCAGAGCTATAGGTCAAATTATTATATAACATACAATAAAGCCTTAGATAGCATTTCCTATCTCGCTAAACACAATCAGCCAAAATCTTTTAAGAATGCTGTATTGTTGGTCGAAAACACCTATTTGAATAACAATCTCAATATTGAGGAAATAAATAACGCATTCTCTCTTTTAAGCTCACTTGCAATGATTTGGACAAATTCAAATCAGCTAGCAGATTATAAAGAGAATGATAGTACACAAATAATATTAAACCGTGCAATCTTCCAAGTAATAAAAGATACACTTAAAGTTGATTACAAAAATAGAAGTATTTCTCTTCTGCCTTTTGAATATAATTTTGACGATTACAACGGTAAGAAAGACTGGAGCAATACATTCGTTTCAACTTTACTAGGAACCCATAAGGGGAATTGCCATTCTTTGCCATACCTCTACAAGATAATAGCAGATGAAATAGATGCTAGCTGTTGGCTGGCATTGGCTCCGAATCATATGTACATCAAGAATTACAGTAAACAGGATGGATGGTATAATACGGAGCTTACCAGCGGTGAATTTCCTATTGATGCGTGGCTGACCACAACGGGCTATATCTCTTTAAAAGCTATTCAAAATGGCCTGTATTGCGATACATTAAGCAATCAACAAGCCATAGCATTATGCGCTATTGATCTTGCCAAATGTTACGAGAAGCAAACAGGCAATTATTATGACGGCTTTATCCTGCAATGTTGTGATCTTGCTTTGTACTATCACCCAAGAAATGTACAAGCATTATTACTGGAAGCAGAAACCTTAAAACGCATCTACGAAAAACAAAAGCAGGAAAATAACCACGAAAACGCAAATGTGATTTTTGCAGAAATGCAACGCCAATACTTAAATCTTTATGATCTTGGGTACAGAGAAATGCCAGAAAAGATGTATAAAGAGTGGCTTTCCAGCCTGCAAAGCCAAAAGAATAAGTATAGTAATAAGGCCACTTCTAGATAGCTTATAAGCTTCTACTTTTTTCAATTCAATTATACACCTTTGGTCAAAGAGTGCATATTCCCCCATTGCCTTTTCCTAAGACGCCTTTAGTTAAGGGCTATTCGTCCGGCAAGGTTTTTTGGTTAAATATTACCTGAACAGGTCGAGATTTTTACCATAAACCACCCTTTGTGGGTACAGCGTTGGCAAAACATAGAATTTTAAGGCAACAAGCCGAAGAATCGCTTTGCGGTTGCTCCATTAGTTTTTACAGGAATAGTAACTGCACCAGCTCCTGAAATATAAAGCCACCAACTATTATAATTTACCCCACTCAATTTACCCTAAAATTTAAAGCTGAAATACATGGATTATTTGAACATATTTTCTATATTGTAGCTTCATCTAAAAAAAATACTCTTTATGATTTCAAAACTATTCAGGCAAACTGCGTTAGCTGCTTTAGTATTGTCAGGCACGCAATTAGTACATGGCCAAACATTTGTAAACCCGGTCGCCCACGAGCAGGTATTTAATAACTGGGATATCTACAACTCCGGGGATATCTCCTGCTTCTCCTTCCATGACAACAGGACTGGTACGGCATGGGGCGACGTCGACGTTTACCTTGCAGCCTTTGGCTTTGGCCTCGGTGAAGTAACGGTACAGTTCACCAACCCTGCTGATCCTGCCAACGTGGTTTATAAAGGTAATCTAACCGGTTTACAAGGCAATTCTAACTACCAGGATGCCTCTTACCTGCAGGTAGGTGCGGTGTTCAACGAAATGACCGGTACCATGCAAGTCCTGGTCGCTTATCAATGGGCAGGTTTTAAAGTTGATATCTTTGACATAACTCCTTCCGCTACCGACCCCGTAGTCTATAACTCAACGATTAACCTGACTCCCCAGAACCTGTCCCTTTTCGACCACCGGATCCGTATGGACTGCGATAGCCGGGATTTGTCCAGGGTGGCTATCGTATGGGATAATAATCCGCTTGTCGGCAGCCTGCAGACTATCGGCTGTACCTACGGGCAATGGGGTAATATTATGACCATACCCGGTACCGCAGGCGCCAGTGTGCCCGATATTGCACTGTCCCACACCAGTAATTCGGAATATTACCTCCACTATGTGTATTACGATGCCGCCGGGATGAGGATCAATAAGTCTATCCTGGCTTTTGATGATATCATGGATCCGGCCACCACTATCGTTACACCTTCTGTGCAGGATGTCAATCCCCTGAGCTCACCCTTGAATAGTAACCTGGTCATCGACAGTAAGGACGAAGATGATTCCAAGAGCTGGGCCTATACCTACACTGACCAGAATGCTTCAGAAGTTTTTGTTCGCCTGGTAGAAAACAACTCCGGTACCCTACCTACTACGGTGAGTGTGAATTCCGGCATATTAGGCAATGCTTCCTTACTCGGGGCCTATAATGTGTACAGCCCCAGTATCAATTATGGCTCCAGTGGCTCTCAGGGAGATGAGATCACCGTAGGCTGGTACAACACGGATGGCATACATAACGGCTACATCGGCCTGATCATGAGCCCGGATGGCAGTAACCTGATCAGTGATGTGGATTACCTGAATATGCCTAATGCCTACACCCCAAGCCCCTATCCCCATACCGGGAAATCAGGAATTGCTTTCAGTAAGGCGGACGCAGAACATACGGCCAACCGGCATTTGTACACGGTTTACTATGATCGTTTAACTACCTATTCAGATCAATTACACCATGCTTATCATTTAAGAGGTATGACTGTCTTTAACGAGGAAAAGAAGATGGATATGAGTATTGCTCACATTTACCCCAATCCTTTTTCCGGCGTGCTGAACACTTCTGTGACGCTTAAAGAAGCCGCTACGGTAAGCCTGGACTTGCTTGATGTCGCAGGTCGCGTGGTAAAACACCAGGAATTCAAATCGGAAAAAGGCAGCTACCCGGTACAACTGAACGGGCTGGGTGACCTCGTGCCCGGTACTTATTTCTTAAAAACAACTATAGGGGGCGCATCCGCAACTAAAACGGTAATCAAAAAATAGGTTTTAAAAACCGGTTTTTTATTGGGATGCCCAACTACTAATGCTGTAGCGAATGGCTAAAAAAAATGAAATGCAGTTACATTGAGTCCTGTCGAAATGCAACAGGCATTTAAAAAGCCTCCTGTCCACAGTGGACGGGAGGCTTTTCTATTTAAGATGAACTCCAAAATGTTTATTGAATAAATCCTTTGCTTCTTAATAATGGTTTAATATCTGCTGCATGACCCGTAAAGTCTTTAAAAGCCTGGTTCAGGTCTTTAGTATTCCCAATAGAAAGAATATACTCACGGAAGCGATCGCCATTAGCGCGGGTCATCCCGCCATTATCTTTGAACCATTGGTAAGCATCCTGGTCGAGGATCTCGGACCAGATATAAGCATAATAGCCGGCAGAATAGCCGCCGCCCCAGATGTGGTTGAAATAAGGGGAGTGGTAACGTGGCGGTACCTCGTTCACTAATAAGCCCACCTCACTTAATGCTTTCTTTTCAAAATCTAAGGCATCTGAAATCTGTGCTTCATCAGTAACGCTGTGCCAGGCCATATCCAAAGCGGCTGCAGCTGCTAATTCAGTTACTGCATACCCCTGGTTAAAACCTGCAGCTTTATCCATTTTGTCTAATAATTCCTGTGGAATAACTTGTTTGGTCTCGTAATGGATCGCGTAGTTCTTCAGTACTGATGGCTCTAAAGCCCAGTGCTCATTGATCTGTGAAGGGAACTCCACGAAATCGCGCGGTACGTTGGTACCGGAGATAGAAGTATATTTTTGCTGGGCTACCAGGCCATGGATCGAGTGCCCGAATTCATGGAACATCGTTTCCACATCATCAAAACTGATCAGTGAAGGACGGCCCTGCGCCGGTTTTTGATAATTATAAACATTTACGATAACGGGCTTTTGGTTCAACAGGGTAGACTGCTCCACGTAGTTACTCATCCAGGCGCCGCCTATTTTATTATCGCGCTGGTAGAAGTCCAGGTAATAGATCGCGATGGATTTACCATCCCGGTCAAACACTTCATAAGCCACTACATCCGGGTGATATACCGGTATATCAGTACGCTTTTTAAAAGTAACGCCATATAATTTTTCTGCTGCAAAGAATACCCCTTTCTCCAATACGGTAGTGATCTCGAAATAAGGTTTGATCTGCGCTTCGTCCAGGTCATATTTTTGCTTACGCAGTTTTTCCGCGTAGTAATTCCAGTCCCAGGGCTCCAGTTTGAATTGGCCACCTTCGGCATCAATCATTTTTTGCAATTCTGCCGCTTCATTTTTAGCCATAGCTACAGCCGGCGTAGCGATTTGCTTCAGCATATTTTTTGCCGCTTCGGGCGTTTTTGCCATCTGGTCCTGCAATTTCCAGGCAGCATAATTCGGTTGACCTAAAAGCCTGGCTTTTTGCAAGCGTAATTTAGCCATCTGCTCGATGGTCTTGCGGGTATCATTAGCATCGCCTTTTTCGGTGCGGGTCCAGGAAGCTTTGTACAATTTCTCGCGCGAAGCGCGGTTTTTCATGCTTTGTAAAGCCGGTTGCTGCGTAGTGTTTTGCAGGGCGATCAGGTATTTCCCTTTCTGACCTGCCTTTTCTGCATCGCTTTTTGCCGACTCAATTTCTTCCGGGCTCAATCCTTCCAGTTCGGCCACATCATCAAACAGTACGCCGCCGCCTTTCGTAGCTGCAAGTAACTGTGTCGAGAACTTCGCGTTCAATGCCGCTTCTTCCTCGTTTAATTTTTTCAGTTTGGCTTTATCTTCCGGGCTTAGGTTAGCACCGGCCATTTCAAATTTCTCGAAGTAGTATTCCACTAATTTTTTGTCCTCGGCATCTTTCAGGGCCTCGCGGTTATCATACACGGCTTTTACGCGGGCAAACAGCTGGTCGTTCAAAAATATATTGTCACTGTGCGCAGAAAACTTAGGCGCATATTCTTCTTCTAATTTGGTGATCGCTTCATCTTTATTAGCAGAAGTGAAGTTATAAAACACAATTTGCGCACGCTTCAGGATCTCTCCGCTTGTTTCCAGGGGAACAATCGTATTTTCAAAACTTGCCGCATCCTTATTAGCAATGATCTTTTCGATCTCCGCGTTTTGCTGCACCATACCGGTATCAAAAGCCGGTTTAAAATGTTCGGACTTTATTTTATCAAATTCCGGCGCATGGTATTGCAGCGGGCTCTCTTTAAAAAATGGATTATTCACGTCTTTATAATTTGCGGTGTTTTTTGAATCGCCGGCATTATTACAGGCAGACAAGCTACCTAATGCTGCTGCAGCAACGATTAAATGATTCGTTTTCATTTTATATTGGTTATTTACTGGATTGATAAAATATACCCGTAGCTAAAACTAAGGATCTATAAATTAAACAAACCCCTAAGTTAGGGGTTTATCAGTAAATTCGTTTTTTGGACCTGTGAATTTTATTAATAGCACCAAGGTAGAATAGGGATATTGTTACTCAATAATGCATCATGCCTTGAATTTGATCCTATTGGTGGTAAAACTTCTTTTAAGGTCCCTGCAGTAAAACAATTGCCGGATAAGGTTGCTGTAAATAATTTTAAACCCTACAAAGTTTCAGTTATTTTCGAGCTTATGTGCTCACACCTTTCGGTTGAGTTTCCGGATCAGCCAATAAACCAGATGCAGCAAAACAATGCTGCCGGCGCCAAATACGATGAATGTAAAATATACAGGCACGATTGACAACCCGCAGGCCATCCCCGCTTCAGGACTTATCTCCGGGTAGTAAAATCTTGGAAAAAAAAAAGCAGTTCAAAACCAGGAGTGCAGTTAACAGTAAATATCTCCAACGGGATAATTTTCTCCGGTCGAGGTACAGGTAAGTAGCTAGCTGAACCACCAGGCAGCAAATGATCAAACTTATACTATCCATCACCTGTTGATTAAAGTTCATTGAGCCTGATTTTTTAACAAACCAAAAAATTCAGGAAAGTGTTTACGGCAAATATAACTTTCCATATAATAAAAAATAAAAAGTTTTCCACATTAGGAAAAAGTGCTATCTTTGCCGTCCTAAAAATTTCTTATAAAAGGAGGACATTTAAATTGGAAGAAAACACTATTGTTAACCCACAAAACAATGCTCACGATGATTTCGATTGGAGCATTGACAAAAGAAACGTTTCGAACTATTCAAGTGACAAACGTGAAGCTCTTGAAAAAGAGTATGAAGGATCATTTAAATCGATCACTGACGGTGAATTGATCACCGGTACAGTTGAAGGTTTAACTAAAACTGATGTTATCATCAATATTGGTGATAAATCTGATGGTTTAGTATCCTTAAACGAATTCCGCGACATGCCAGGTGTAAAAATCGGTGATGAAGTGGAAGTTTTAGTTGTAGAAAAAGAAGACCGTCAGGGTAATCTTAACCTGAGCCGCCGTATGGCACGCCAGGTACGCAGCTGGCAAAACGTTGTTGACTACTTCAAATCCGGCGAAGTGGTTACCGGTACTATCACCTCTAAAACTAAAGGTGGTCTTATCGTTGACGTTAATGGCCTGGAAACATTCTTACCAGGTTCACAAATCGATGTTAAGCCGGTTACTGACTATGATCAGTACGTAGGTAAAACTATGGATTTCAAAGTTGTAAAAATCAATGAGCAAATCCGTAACGCGGTAGTTTCTCACAAAGCGCTGATCGAAAGCGACCTGGAGCAACAACGCGGTGAAATCATGTCTAAATTGGAGAAAGGACAAGTATTGGAAGGTACCATTAAAAATGTTACTGACTTCGGTGCTTTCGTAGATTTAGGTGGTGTAGACGGTTTGTTATACATTACAGACATCAGCTGGGGCCGTATTTCTCACCCGAGCGAAGTTTTAGAGAACGGTCAGAAACTGAACGTTGTTGTGCTTGACTTCGATGATGAGAAAAAACGTATCAGCTTAGGTCTGAAACAATTATCTGCTCATCCTTGGGACAGCCTTCCTGCTGATATCGTAGAAGGTTCTGTTGTTAAAGGTAAAGTAGTTAATATCGAAGACTACGGTTCCTTCCTGGAAGTATTACCTGGAGTTGAAGGCCTGGTACACGTTTCAGAAATTACCTGGAGCTCTCAGCCTATCAATGCTAAAGAATTCTTCACTATGGGTGATGAATACGAAGCTAAAGTGGTAACACTGGACAGAGATGAGCGTAAAATGTCTTTGTCTATCAAACAACTGACTGAAGATCCTTGGGAGAACATCGACGAACGTTTCCCTCTTGACAGCAAACACAAAGGAACTGTGAAAAACATCACTCCTTATGGCGTTTTCGTTGAGTTAGAAACCGGTATCGGCGGTATGATCCACATCAGCGACTTAAGCTGGACAAAACGTTTCAACCACCCGTCTGAGTTCACTAAAGTAGGCGAAGAAATTGAAGTAGCTATCTTATCTATTGATAAAGATAACCGCAAATTGTCTTTAGGTCACAAACAAATCGAAGACGATCCATGGATCAATTTCGAAGGTATCTTCCCGATCGGTTCTAAACACAGTGCAAAAGTTATCCGTAAAGATGACAAAGGTGCTAACATCCAGTTAGAGCATGGTTTAGAAGCGTTTGTTCCTGCACGTCACTTACGTAAAGAAGATGGTTCTGATATCAATGTAGATGATACATTAGAATTCGTGATCATTGAATTCGATCGTAACGACAAACGCATTATGGCTTCTCACGCCCGCGTTTGGGAACAAGCTAAAGCTGATGAAAGAGAAGCTGTAGCTAAAGAAACTAAAGATTCTGTGAAAAAAGTACAGG
>CAXYKQ010000307.1:0-3454 GCA_964277835.1 uncultured Edaphocola sp.
GCGCTTCACTGCCGATATTCTTCTCCCCGGTATACAGGTCTTCCCTGTTGCCGCCACAATTGATATAGTTTTTTTCCAGGATCTGGTAATCCCGGTGTTCGTCTCTTGAATGGGAGATGAAAGAAGAACGGATATCAAAATACTCCATGCTTACATTGGAGGCCGCGCGGGCGATCCATTGCGATCCGTCGATTACCTGCTGGCGCAGGTTGAGCAACAGCAATTTGTAGTCTGCAAGCGTAATGGTACCGTTATAGATCTTTTGGATGATGGGCACTTTTCTTAAATGGGTTTCAAAATCTACCCAGGTGTCCACCAGTTGGCGCACCAGCCATTCCTGGGTAGGATTGCCTTCGATGTGGATATCGGGCGCCAGTATGGCATCTGACTCCTTAATGCCGGTTTGTTTCTTTTCCTGCGCAGGTGCGATCACTGTCAGTTTCATAAAGGTGGTGATGAAGCGCCCACTTTCCGGAACCATGCAGATGATTTCCTGCCCTGCCTGCAGTTCTTTTTCATTCAGCAGCTCTTCCAGCATAATGAAGATAGAGGCCGAGCCGGTATTGCCTTTGGTATGCAGGTTGGTGAACCACTTCTCTTCGGGGATTTCTAAACCACCTTTTTCCAATAAGGTTACAATAGGTTTCTTAAAATATTCGGAAGAGTAATGTGCGACCAGCCAGTCCAGGTTTTTAGGATCTATTTTCCCGGCATCGATAAGATTAAAGAAATGCTGTACGCCCAGGGAAATAATATTATTGACCAGGCGGATGTCCTGGCGCAGGTTGAGTGCGGCATCGGCATCGGCAGCAGTAAAACTGTCGTAGTCGATCCAGGTTTTTCCCATGCTGCCGTCGGCGTTTTTCTTCATACCGGTGTACATACAAGGCTCAAATAAATGCGCATGCGAGCGGATGTCGATCCACTTTACTTCAAAGCTAAAGCGATCTGTATTGGGTTGATCGCTCATGTAAAAGGCACCGGTCCCATCGGAAAGCATCCAGCGCAGGAAATCGGTTTCGAGGTCGAGGCCATTGGCGAGGACAGTTTCCTGGTGGGCAAATCTCCTGGCTTTAAACAAGCGGCTGGGGAAATCGGCCGCGCAGGCAATGGCTTTTTGAGCCGCACCGTTTTTGATGGTCTGGAATACATAGTTTACCGCCATCATGCCGGCGGCACATACAGATTGAAAGCTGGAGATAGCGCATACCGGTATTTCGGTCGCGGCATGTACCATGCTGGCAAAGCCGGGGATCGGTAAGTCGTTTTGTGTCGTACCGGCAGCCAGCAATTCGATCCGGGTCGCCGGGATGTTTGCTTTTTCTAAAGTGTCTTTGATCGCTTTAGCCGCCATGCCGGCAACGGAATCGGTGGATTCCTGCTCTTTATTGATGGCATAATGCCTGGAGGTAATCCCGTTTTGCTGCAGCATCCTGGATTTGGTGCGGGAGGGCCGACCGTTGACCAGGCCCAGGTAATCTTCCATCGCCTCATTGGGCACCGGCTCGCCCGGTAAATGTTTGCCGATGGCATTGATATATACGGTATGGTTCATTAGTTTTTATTTTTAGGTAGTTTGGTATTGAATAACTGGTCCAGGTAAGGCAGCATGAAGCCGAAATTGCCGTTGCTCCATTTATGATGCATGCTGTGCCGGAAGATAAAGCGGCTGATGTGTTCCGGCGATTTACCGGAATGCCCTTCATGGTTGGAATGGCCCATCAGGTTGAGGGTAATACTGAGTATAGGCAAGCTTAATATTGCGAAAATATGAAATGGGTATATAAGCATGGGCAGGAAGATAACGGTCCCTAAAAGGAAGGCTTCCACCCAATGAAAACTGAATACAGAAAATAAAGTAGGTTCTTTAGACCGGTGATGCAAAAAATGTATGTGCTTCATCCACCATTTGCGGTGCAGCAAAGCATGAACCAGGTAAAAATGGATTTCGTTCCAAAGGAATAAAACCGGGATCTGCCAGAGCAATACCCAGGCATTGCCGAAGCTTATTTTTGCGTAGTCCTCTGCTACGAGGTATTGTAAGGGAATCGCCTGTATGCTGAATATAAGTATAGACAATAAGGATTGCCGGATCTCGAAACCGATCTGTCCCTTTCTTAAATTGTGCTGGATGGCATGGTACCCGAAATGTTTTTTCAGGAAACGGAGTGCCAATGCATACAGGAATACACCGCCGAAATAAAGCAAAATGAAAAACAGGAAGAAGGTAATCGCTGCATTTAAGCCCGTGCTGAAAGCGAGTTCATAAAGCGATGCTACTCTATTCATTCCATGGAAGATTTGTTTACTGCTTAAAAATAATGTTTTAAAACATTATTCCGCTTCCCTATCTGTTAGGATTTCCTCAAAATTTATTGCCTCGCTAAAGATTGGGGTAAGCTGGAACCCTTCTTTACGCAGCAGGCTGATCAGGCCTGCTTCACCGGCCAGGTGTGCCGCACCAACGGCATAGAATACGCTTTTGTCTTTAGAATAACTTGTAAACTTAGGAATCCAGCTTTTATTCCGGAAATCGAGCACCATTTCTTTTTTGTCGAAAATTACCGAACTATCCTCTGAATTCACAAAATTATAGAGCTCTTGTATATCCTGTCGTTTATACAGTGCAGCTAAATAATCATAAGCCAGCTGGTGTGATTTATCCCTCAAATATTGGCCGTTCACGATGTTCATCACGTAAGTCACTACTTCTTTATCGGTAGCGTTTGCGACGGCGGCAAATTGCTCTTCGACGGTTTCCAGGCCATAGATTGATTTTTTGAACTTCCGGGCTTCCTTTTTCATCTCATCTTCATAGGATTTGAAGGAAAGGCAGTTGGCATAATCGGTCTCCAGCAGGAGCATAAAAACGGAAGGCCTGACCCGGTTGAACAACATAATATCATACCCGTTGGCACGCTTGAAATAGGTAGCCAGCCTGGCGAAATCTTTGGGAGTGAACAAATCTTTCAGGGTACGCCCGTCTGTACTTTGCATACTTTTTACGGTGCTCAGGAGCAAAAAAGGATCGCCCAGGTCAATTTCAAAGCAGATGCGGTCGGAGCGGTGAAAGTATTTCTTCATGGTATCGGTCCAGAAGTAATCTTCTTCACAGATCTTATGCACGGTGCCAAAAAGATAGGAATCTTTAGTCAGTCCGTTCCCGGAAATCCGCCACAGTAGTGTTTTCTCCTGAGTGTAACCCGGTGATGCCGCAAAACAAAGTACAAAAAGAAGCAAAAGGGTTTTGCCGTAAATCTTCATGGTCTCTAGGATTTAGACCTAAAGGTAAAATAGTTTTGGGCAAAATAACTCACTATTGCCAGGATAATGGTGGTCAAAGCCTGAGACGGTGTGGCCCAGAAACCGCAGAACCCCGCGAAAAAGTGCAACAACAGGTAATTGAACAAGATATTTAGGGCAGCAATCAGCGCGTAGCGAAATAGCTGCACCC
>CAXYKQ010000308.1:0-4319 GCA_964277835.1 uncultured Edaphocola sp.
CTGACCAGTTCCGGCAGTTCGCTCAAAATATGAGCATATTTTTCTTTGGCTGTTTTGTTCTTTAGGTGCACCTGGTAATATTCTTTTTCCGCGTAAGCCTGCCGGGTGAGGAATTCCTGCAGATAGATCCAGGAAGGCAGGGTAGCTGCCAGTTGCCGGAAAGTTTGCCGGTTGATCGTGTAGAGGCTGCAGTCCTCTATTGCCTGGATATTTTTTTGTGCCTTTTCCCCGGATAGAAAGCTATCCAAAACAGTTACGAACTGATGTTCAAATGAGAAACAGGTCGTATGTGTCATCCCTTCATCATCGCTTGTAAATGCTCTTACCGCGCCGTTGTCTATAAATGCCAGTTGATCGCAGACCTGTCTTTCTTTTATAAACAGTTCATTTTTCCGGAACATTTTGTGCGTAAATGAATCGGCTATATAATCGACTTCCTGTGCCGTCAGGAAGTCGAATTGGGTTAAATACCGGGATAGATTATTGTCCATTTATGACTGAAAAGCTGATCTTTAATGATGCCGGTAAAATTACTTAAGCTAATGGAAATACGATCCCGGTTTTTTTAGGCCTGCCGGCGGAACAGGCATGTTGTCAACTCGGGGAAGCGGCAGGCAGCTGCCAGCCAAACAATTACCTGGATTATGGCCGGGGTCCACACCGGTTGGTTATAAACAAAATGCACCGCCATCGTACCGCCCAGGTAAGCTACGGCCAGCAAGGTAGCAACAATTCCGGTCCTTTTAAAGAACCAGAGGACGACAATAAACAGCTCGAGGAGACCCAATATGACCAGATGTTGCATGCCACCTAATCCTTTAGCCATTTCAGCGGCTTTTCCTGGCTGGCAGCTACGACAATTTCATTAATGCGTTTCGTTCTCGTTTCGGCCTGACGGGCCATTTTTATCCGGTGCAGGGCCATTTTTTTAACGCTTTTGCTCCATACCTGGAAAACATCCCAGGCTCCTTGTTGTTGCCGGAGGGCCGCTTCGAGGTCGGATGGGATCGTTAATGATTCAACATCATCCAATATAGTCCAGGAGCCATTTTGTTTGGCGGTTTCAATACTCGCTTGACCGGCCGGTTGCATTAAGCCGGCATCGATGAGCCGTTCCACTTTTTCTTTGTTGATTTTTGACCAGGTGCTTTTGGCTTTCCTTTTGCTGAAAAACTGGTGTGCCGTATGCTCATCTACTTTAATCTTCTTGCTGTCGATCCAGCCATAACAAAGCGCGACATCAACCGCCTCAGACCAGGTAATGGTTTTCCTGCCGGACTTTTTGGAATGAAACACCAGCCATACCGCC
Organism: uncultured Edaphocola sp.; assembly: GCA_964277835.1. GTDB lineage: Bacteria > Bacteroidota > Bacteroidia > Chitinophagales > Chitinophagaceae > Edaphocola. The sequence goes on from CAXYKQ010000308.1 coordinate 1,310, forward strand.
CGTTCTTTTTCATGATGTTTGTTGAGCCAATTGCGCCAGTCTGCAGCGGTTTTGGGATAGAAAACGGATGGTTCTTCTTTCATAATATTGTTGTTGTCAAGGAGAAGCCGTAAAATTAGCGTCGATATGAGACAAACTTATGTCAGCAGTGAAACGCGCTCCTGTTTTTTGTAATCGAAATCTTACATCAATAGCTTTGCCTTGGCTTTTCGTTCACTGCCCGGTCAGGGCCAAAATGGCCGGTTCTTTTACACTTGTTTTATTTGATAAAAAATCTTTTTATAATTCAAGCTGGTAAATCCTTGAGCGCTCTCCCCAGGGGTGGTGACCATCCCCGATATAGCAAAAACCATGTTTTTCATAATACCTTTCAAAACCGGTGCATAGGTTCAGGTATTTAAACCCGAATGTTTTAGCATCATTTTTGGCTTGCGCGATCAGAAGTGCCGTATAATTATTGCCCCTGTATTGTTCGTCTATAAACAGGGCACAGAGCCAGGGGTAAAGGTCCATCCTGCTGATGAAATCATTTGTGATCAGTCCGGCGCAGCCGATAAGCTTGCCTTCCGTTTCCAATAAATACCATTGTGGCAAGGGTTGTTGCGCATCGATGCTATGCGTAATGCAATCTTCATAGATAAGCGGATCGACTTCCGGCCAGCAACTTTGAAGGTATTTAATCGCTTGTTCTTTATAGTCCGGTTGTGTCCTGACGGAGATGACATTCATTTGTTTAGAAATAAATTGTTTGAACTTTAAGTTGCTGTTTATAATGATCAATCATTCCGGTAGTCAATACTCAGCCGGTCGAAATCCTTAATGGCCGATAGTTTCAGGGGCTTAGCCGGTTTAACCGCACTCCAGGTTGCTTTAAAGACTTCATCGCCGCCTTGTGCATCCGGATTGGTATTTACCCGCTTCAGTTTTTTTCTGGTCAGGAAGTTAATGCTGGTTTCGCTGTTGATCACCGGCCCGCCATTGCTTTCATCATAACCTATGAGTTCAAAATCGGCATCTTTGAAACGGAAAGTATAGAACCAATAGCCGTACCGCCCATGCCCGTATCGTATATATAAATTGCCTTTCCTGATCTCAACAGAGAGCTCCGGTGCGAAATAAACGCCGCCGTCTTCATTTTCAGAGGAAAAACAATCGTAGTTTTTAACGGCTGATTCGTAATGATCTTTTTTGTTGAATAAAACAATAATGCCGCGACGGTTCCGGTCCAGGGTACCCCGGTACTCGTCCTGTATCACTTTGCTTTGATCGCTGTTTTTTATGATCAGGACTTGGTCTGCTAACCCGTCTCTATTCAGATCGCCGCTTACCTGTTCGAAGAGTACATAGCCTTTTGGAATGAATGCAGCAAAGTCTTTGCCGGATTTTTTCTGCGCCCACAATGTTGTGGTAATGCCGAGAACAAGTAAGGTAAATATACTTTTCATAATGATCATTTATGTTTCCACTTTGATTATATTTTTTCCAGAAGCGCTGTCGTGGTTGACTGGTGCCGGTTGATGATGATCAACTGGCTTTTATCGGCCAGCAAGGTTTTATAGACAAATTCTTCTTTAGGTTTGAACGACCAGTTTTTTAAGACTTTAAATTGACTTTTTATCAGGGCGAGCTTTTGGGTATGGTCCTTGTTGACGATGAGGACTTTAGTAAGGGGCGTTTGCTGCATTGCTGCTATGCTTTGCGCCGTTATTTCTGTTGCGTATTCCGAATAAGAACTATAGTGGAAGCGGCCGCTTATTTTATTGAAATCATCAGGATTTTCAGAAATGACATAACGATAGGTCATGATGTTTTCAGGTTCATTGATCCAGCCTGGAAAATTGGTTTCGTAAATTTTGATATATTGATCGATGAATGTTTTATCGATAGACTTATTCCCTTCGATATAAGATTGCACTAAAGGGTAGATCTTTCTTGCCAGCAGGTCAATGTATGGATGATAATACCAGTCATTCTGGTCTGTTGCTCCTGCTAATTTTTCAAAAACATACCCATTCCCCATAGCGGTGGCCAGCACTTCATTCAGGATCAGGTAGGCGTAATTGCTGCTCGTTGATTGATTATCGCTGAAGTTTTTATAAATCATGTTTTTAACTTCAAGCGATTGCTCGTCATAAACTATATGGTAGATCTCGTGTAGCATCACACTAAATAGGTCTTTATAATCTGCCAGGTCAGTTTGAATGGCACAAATAAAATTATTATAAAAGGCCTGCCCCGTAAACCATTTTGCATCCGGCAAGGGATAAAAGGCTACTTCGAAAGGGATAGAATAGTCCCAGTTGGTATTATAAAATTTCAGGCCGGTTTCGAAATATTCATTTACATTTTGTTGCCGGGCGTAAGCATCAATTTCCAGCAACTGCTTTTCAAATTTTGCTGCGTTCGGTTTATAGATCAGTTCTTCATAGATTGGGGTAAAGGCCTCCATACTGCTGGTAAGGCTGATCAAAACGTGGTTGGGCATCAATCCCATTGACAATCTTTTGAAATCGTTGATATCGGCCGCAGCAATCATGTTTTTCTTTAGCATATCCCGCGTTTGCACCGGGATTTTTGAAGCATAAGGGTAGCCCGGGAAGGCGTAGCCGTAATCTATCGGTAACTGTCCGAACTGAGTAATGATGCTTTTATAATATTCATTGTTGTATTTCGATTGTTGAAACGTTTTTTTAAACACATTATCCCGGTTGCCCGATATTTGCTGCATAAATATGAATACAGCTAAGGGCTCAGAGTATTTAATGTTAAACTGCACTTTTTGCGCGAAGCTAAAGCTGCTTAAAAATAGTAATAACAGTAAGCATTTAATTTTCATCTTTTATTTCTTGTTTGCGGTGCTCAGGGATGCAAATTTAATTAAGCTATTTGAATCCCTTTTGTGATTGATTTATTGCTTTCAATGAAACGCAGTTCTGCCTGTTTTTATTTTAGCGAATTTCACCTGTTACAGCCAGGGTAGATGCTGATTTTTTTCGATGCAACTTTACTG
>CAXYKQ010000309.1:0-2999 GCA_964277835.1 uncultured Edaphocola sp.
CCGTTGCGCATGTGGATCAGCTAAAGGCAGATCTGAAAAAACGCACTTACATCAATGGTTTTGACTTCTGTAAAACCATGGGTGAAGTGCTGGATACCGGCTTCCGGTTCACGATCCGGAATTACAGGAGTACCGCACATTGGTAATAGCAATGACTGCTTATTGTCTTCCCTTTACATTTTTACCAATGGCCGTCTTGACTATGAAGGTGGCCATTTGCTTTTTTGATGTTACGGGAAATTAAATTTCGCCCGGCATAGGGGTATAAGCGTCTAAATTTGTCTTTAATTCCAGGAAGTAAAAGGAAGGGCAGGCAAACGAATAAATTTTGAAATTAAATAATGCAGGAGCTACCTGGAAAATGGAATACAGAAAGCGGGTTTGAAACTTTGTTCCGGGAGCTTTATGCCCCTTTGCAAAGGTATGCTTCAGGACTAACAGGGGATGAGGCGCAGGCCGAGGATTTGGTTCAGGAAGTATTCCTGAAGCTTTGGCAGCAAAAGGAACAGGTTCAAACCATCGGTAATGTGCGCGCCTATTTATACCGGTCCGTACATAATAACGCTATGAATGTACACCAGCATGAAAAAGTAAAAGAAAAATACCAGGCGTATATGAGTACACGTACGGCGCAGCATGCAGACAGCCCTTCCAACACTTTGGCAGGAAGGGAGCTGAAGGCGCAAATTTTCAAGGCAATGAATGCGGTCCCGGAAAAATGCAGGGCAATATTTTTCCTGAGCCGGCAGGAGTCAATGAGCTATAAAGCAATTGCAGAACAACTGGGCATCTCCGTAAAAACCGTCGAAAACCAGATGTCCAAAGCGCTTAAGATTTTAAGAGAAGAATTAAGAGAGTACTTGCCCCTCATAACAATACTCATTTTCTTGATTTACTTTTAACCTGATCTATGATGGAAGATTTACTGATAAAATATATAGTGGGGGAGGCGGACGAGCTGGAGCGCCGACAGTTGGAAGACTGGCTGGCGGCTGATGCGGAAAACCGTAATGCTTATAACCGGCTAAAAACAATTTGGGAAAACAGCAAAATGCCCGGTTCCGGCCACGCTCCTGATGTGGAGGCTGCATGGCAAAAGTTTAAGGATAATCGCGCCAGGGCCCAGGAATTGCCGGAGGCGGAGATGACTTTACATAAGGGAGGACAATGGAAAAAGATAGGTATCGCAGCAGCGGCAGCTGTATTAATAATATTGAGCGGTTTTTTATGGTACTGGAATACCCCTGTCCGATACGAAGCCCTGGCGAGAACAGAAAAAATACAACTTCCCGATCATTCCATAATCACCCTGAACAATAATTCTAAACTGTCTTACAGCCGTTCCTTTAACAGAAAGGAGCGCGTGGTCAATTTGGAAGGTGAAGGCTTTTTTGAGGTGGCTAAAAATCCCGGCAAGCCTTTCCTGATCCATGTCGGGAATGTCGATGTGATGGTGCTGGGCACTTCCTTCAATGTCCGTTCGACCAGGGCTTCGACTGAAGTATCGGTAGAGACGGGTAGGGTAAGCGTGATAAATGATAAAGCAACCTATACTTTAAACGCTAATGAAAAGTTGCTGATCAGCCACACGGACGAACGGGTAAGGGTAAGTAAATTAGACAATAAATTATATCAGTATTACCGTACCCGGGTATTTGTATGTGAGGGTACGCCGTTATCAGAATTAATACACTGCTTAAGCGATGCTTATGGTGTGACGATAAGCGTGGAAAACCCGCTACTCGCGCAACAACCTTTAACTGCTACTTACGCTAAAACAGACTCGGTACAGGATATTCTTGAAACGGTAGCCCAGACGCTGAGCGCAAGATTGGAAAAGCAGGGAGCTGCCTTCACTTTAAAATAGGGATCTGCCGCGGCTTATTGAAAATTATTGATTGTTAGTATTTATTTATGGGTTCATCATCCACTTCCTTAAACCTTTATCGTTTTATCTTACCGGTAATATTCATCCTGATCAGCCTGCCCTCTTTTGCCCAACACCTGTTGCAAAAAAGGATCAGCATTGAGGTGCATGATACCCCGCTCAAAGAAGTATTAAACCAATTGGAGCACAAAGGGGGCTTTTATTTTTCTTACAACAGTAACTTGCTGGATGATCAGGAAAAGCTAACACTTCGTATGAACGATCAAAGTATCGCATCCGTTTTAGACGAAATATTGGGCTCCGGCTACCGTTACCAGGTTTCGGGTAATAATGTGATCATTAAAATGGCCTCTGGTACGGGCATCATTTTTAACGGGCAGCTGATCGAAGCGGAAACCGGCAAGCCTATTGAATATGCTTCCGTTTATGAAAAGTCGCTTATGGCAGGAACGCTAACTGATGAGCAGGGTCATTTTAAATTACATATCCGCCAATTACTACCCAGCTACGATCTGGTGATCTCGAAGGTATCTTATTCCGATACCGTTTTACACCTGCAGCGAGGTGCACCTTTTGAAAAGCCCATAGCGCTGAAGCGCTCTTTTTCCGAACTTGAAAGCGTTAGTGTTGTCGGTGTACAGCAACATTGGCTGGCAAGGCGACTGATCAATACGAAAGAGCGCCTCAACAGTATTAATCTGGATGGCTATTTTGCCAGGCAACCTTACCAGTTCAGTTTATTGCCGGGAATCGGTTCGAAAAACAGGTTAAAGAGCCAGGCGATCAATAAATTTTCTTTTAATCTCATAGGCGGATATGCCGCCGGACTGCGCGGCTTTGAATTAGGCACAGTTTTCAATATTGTCCAGCAGGATATGCAGTATGTGCAGATCGGCGGCTTGTTTAATATAGTAGGGGGTAGTGCAAACGGGGTACAGATTGCCGGCCTGTACAACTATGTGGCGAAGGATGTGAACGGCGTACAGTTTGCCGGTGTTTACAACAATGCGGCAAGGCTAGATGGGGTGCAGGCTGCCGGTGCCGTAAGCTGGGCCCGTAAAGAGCTGCATGGGGTACAGACTTCCGGTGTTTTGAATAAGGCACACCTTGG
>CAXYKQ010000310.1:0-4890 GCA_964277835.1 uncultured Edaphocola sp.
GTAGCATCAGGAGCACCTGCGCTGGACATCGCAGAGAAGGATTTGATCATACCGATTACCGTACCGATCAGACCTAGTAGGGTTGCAGCAGAAGCCAAAGTAGATAAGAATACCAAGTTTTTCTCTAACATAGGTACTTCTAAAGCAGACGCTTCTTCCACTTCTTTCTGGATAGACAATAATTTCTCATCAGTAGATAATTGCGTATTGTTAGCCATTTCTTTGTATTTCAACAGACCGGCACGCATTACATTACCAACAGAACCTCTTTGCTTATCACATTCAGCAATAGCCGCATCTACATTTCTGTTAGCCAGGTGATATTGTACTTTACGTACCAGTTCGCCGCCATTGGTGCTGCCTTTAGCTTTAAGGATCGCGATCGCGCGCTCAATAACAAACGCTAACATTACCATGAAACCTGCCATCAACAAAGGTACGATGAAACCACCCAGGTACATATTACCTTTCCAGTTACCCGGCTTCGGTGTGTGCTTTGCGGCACCGTCAGTGAAGTTGTTCACATCACCTAATACGAAATGATAGATCAATTGACCTACAAGGATACATAAAGCTACGATCCCTAAATTTACCCAAAAGCCATTAGTGTTTTTCGTTTTAGTGTTAGCTGCCTTGTTCGCGCTTGACGCACTCTTAACATCTGCCATAATTCAATGTTTTGTTGTTTTAGAATTTTTGTTGTTTAAATTATTTTTTTTCTAAAAAGTAATAGCAAAGATATTGGTTCGTTTCAAAAAAACAATACCCTGCTAAAAAAAAACGCCTTTCTCTAGCTTTTTAGTATACTTTATCTAATAAAAAATTCACAAATAGTTAACATTCAATAATTTAGGCATTTTCTATGCCTTGATATTTATCACGGGAACTATTTGGTTACAATTTCATAACAATGCAGAAAGGTCATTTTGGCCTAATATACGGAAAATTAATTTGCCATCCGGTGTGTATTGAGGTTGACTGCAGGCAAACAATTCGTCCACGAGGCTTTGCGCCTGCTCTGCGGGCAGTATACGTGGCAGGGCCATCTTTTTGGACATAGTTTTTAAAAGGATCGTACGCCGCTCATCTGTCACAATGCCCGACTCATGCTTGATCTGTTCCAGTACCCATTCCAGCATCTGCTGCTCTTGCCCGCCAGGTAGGTCGGAGGGTACGCCCGCCATCACAAAACTATGCACATCCGGACCGGGCTTAATATCATAACCCAGTAAATAGAGATCAGACAGTATATCGTTGAGCAGCAGGGCATCGGAAGGACTAAGGGACAGGTCGACAGGGAATAACAGCTGCTGGGAAACATGCTCCCTGGCCTGCATCCTCTCTTCCAGTTTTTCAAATATGATTCGCTCCAATGCCCTTTTTTGGTGCAGGAGTACAACGCCCGACTTCATAGTAGTGATCAGGTAATCGGTCCACTGAATGACGGATTTGGAGCCGGTTTCATCCATCAGCTGGTCACTCAGCAACATCGGCTGCACTGCTGAAGGGGTGTCGAAAGTTACCGGTATTGTCGCATCCAGGCCGGTACCCGGCATTTCAGGAAAAAATGCTTTTTGTTGTTGCTGCCACTGTTTCCGGTCTTCCCGGCGCTCAATAAGATGCGCCTGGCCGGCATTCGAAAATTTATCATACAGGTAGCCCTGCCTGACCTCTTGCTGCCGGTGTTCGGACATGGGCCTCTTCAGGGCATCCAGGTTTTGTATGGAGCTGTCCAGGCTAAAATCAATGGACGGCGCTACGTTAAATTTATTCAGCGCAAACTTAATGGCGGCCTGCAAATACGCATACATGATCTTATCGTCATCAAATTTAACTTCCTGTTTGGTGGGGTGCACATTGACATCTACTCTTTTAGGATCTATTTCCAGGAAAAGGATGTAGGTGGGAAAAGCATCTTTGGCGATCAGGCCTTCAAAAGCATTGGTTACCGCGTGATTGAGGTAAGCACTCTTTATAAAACGGTTGTTGATGAAGAAAAACTGGTTGCCTCTTGTACGGTTGGCCGCTTCAGGCTTACCTATAAAACCCCGGATCTGTACGACATCGGTCAGCTCTTCCACCGGGATCAGGTTTTTGTCCATCCCTGCGCCCAACAGCGCCAGTATGCGCTGTTTGAGATTGCCTGCAGACAAGTTATATTGCTCGATGCCATTATTCGTAAACCGGAATGCGATATCAGGATGTGCCAGTGCAATGCGGATAAATTCATCCAGGACATGCTTGAGCTCTGTAGTATTGGATTTAAGGAAATGCCTGCGGGCGGGCACATTAAAAAACAGGTTTTTGACAGAGATGCTGGTGCCACCGGCAAAGGCGACCGGTTCCTGGCTGCTGACCGCAGATGAGGCTATTTCTAGATGAGTTCCCAACGCGTCTTCTTCCCTGCGCGTCTTTAAAACTACCTGTGCTACTGCGGCAATGGAAGCCAGGGCTTCCCCCCGGAATCCTTTCGTGCGGATCTCGAACAGGTCTTCAATTTTCCTGATCTTCGAGGTAGCATGCCTTTCAAAGCTCATCCGGGCATCCATAGCGCTCATACCTTTCCCGTTGTCTACCACCTGGATCAGTTCTTTACCCGCATCTTTCAGGATAAGGTGCACCGAGGTAGCCCCCGCATCGACGGCGTTTTCTATAAGTTCTTTAACCGCAGAGGCCGGCCTTTGGATCACTTCTCCCGCGGCGATCTGGTTGGCTAAATGATCGGGTAATAATTGGATAATATCAGACATCAGTATCAAAAAAATAGCAAGATTAATTCAGGATGATCAAACTCCAAAATTACGACTATTGAATGAAATTAAGGGCGATACCGGAAGGCTGTGTTATTATTACCGACAAAAAAAACAGAATGGTCGAACGGGTGGAAGGCAACCGCGTGCAAGTCTTCCCTGGTAAATTTTTTCATTTTTTCCCAGCTTTTACCGGCATCTTTGCTGTGTAATACTACCCCCTTTTCCCCGACTATATATCCTTCATTGCCGGCAAACGTGATATCGATATAACGGTCCGTATTACTGAAAGGATTCTGGCCATTCTTCACTTTCTTGCAGGTCCGGCCATTATCGGTGATATGCGCTATAGTGCCATTAAAGCCTACAGTCCAGATATTATCCCGGTCTTTGACAAACAATGCACGGTAATTATCGTCGGTCAGGTTTAGCTGTTGCCAGGTGTTACCGCCGTCTTTCGTTTGGAGTAATGCGCCGTAGCCTACTGCATAGCCCAGCTGCGCATCCACAAAAGCCACATCATTGATCGCGAAAGGAAAGGAGTCGACTTGCTGCAGTTGCATGTCCGGCAAAAACCGGACGATGATCCCGTTTTCAAAACCTTTGTTACCAGCTGCAAAGCCCATGCCTGCATCGTTAAAGGCGACACCAGTAAACGTGTACCACCAGGAATCTCCTAAACCCAATTGCCACTCATTGTTGTTTCCCCCTGCATTTTTGAACATTTTGCCGTCAAAACTGCCACAATAGACGGTATGCGCATACTCTGTAATACAATAAATGGCTTTATTGGAATACAAAACCGCATCGTAATGAAACAATTGCCAGCTGAGACCATTATCATCGCTCTGGTAAAAATCATTACGTAAATGCCGGTCGCCGCCCACAATATGAATCCGCCCGCTATGATCTACCAAAACGCCGTCCAGGCGGGCCGTAGCCGGAGCCGGTAAGGCAATTTGTTCCACCTGGTTATCCCATTTCTTCCGGGAGCATCCCAGGCAGGCCAGCAACAGCGACAACAAGAATACAGACCGAAGCGGATCCCTAAGCAGCAATTTTTTCATTGTCATTACCAAATTCTACCTGATAAATTTTAATCAACATGATGAAATAGGAAAGGAGTAAAGGACCAAAGATCAGACCGATTACGCCAAAGACATTAAGTCCGAGGATCACCCCGAAAACAGTGATCAGCGGATGGACATCGCCGAATTTCTTAAGGAACAGGAAGCGGATCACATTATCCGAGAAGCCCACTACTACCAGGCAATAAACCGTCAGGAAGATCCCGTAGCCGTTTTGGCCCTGGGCAAACAGGTAGATACATACCGGCACCCATACCGCCATGGTACCGATCACCGGGATCACCGAAACAAATGCTGTCAGCAGTCCCCATAACAAAGCTCCGGGTACGCCGCAGATCCAGTAACCCAGTAGAGCGATCAAGCCTTGCGCAATAGCTAAGGCCGGAATACCAACCGCATTGGAAACCACGAGGTTCTTTGTTTCATCCCATACTTCCTTGCGGCTGTCGCGGGCAATAGGCAGGTAGCTTTTTACGCTCTGCTCGAACTTACGTCCGCCAACGAAGAAAAAATAGGCAATGAATAAGGCGGTAAAGAGATTTGCCACCAGGTTGGTCATCGCGTTGAACAGGGAAGGCAGTATGCCAATGCCTTTTTGCGCAAAGCCCAGTATCTGTTCCCTGGAAATATTCAGCTGCGGGAACTTTTCCTGTATGTAATTGTACATGGAAAGGATCTGCGATTTGATCTCTTCTGAATTGTCGATCAGCTCATTTATTTTGGGCGCCAATACTTCACCCATCAGGAAAAGGGGAAGGATCATGGTGATCAGCAAGCCAATGACCATAGTGAGGGCAGCCACCCAGGGCTTCCAGCCCCTGCGGGTCAACAACCTGAAGTACCAGGAGCGGAACATGATGTAAATGGCCATAGCCCCTAAAAATCCGGGGATAAAATAGGCAAGTTTCCAGATGATAACGATGCCAAGAAAGGCTATCAGCAAGATGATGACGATCTGCTTAATGATGTTATTGCTAATTGCGTTCATAGAATGATTTTGTAGTAAATTTTGCTCAAATTATCATCTTTTTAAGAGAAATCGTGAAAAAGAG
>CAXYKQ010000311.1:0-26224 GCA_964277835.1 uncultured Edaphocola sp.
TGAGCAGCGCAGAAGCCCTTACCGGTCCCTGTTTTAACCTTGTATTGACAAAATAGGTAGCCATAGCACCGCAAATCCCGGTCCCCATTAAAATAAATTTTTCCATAACTTATCGCATCAGCGTTAATAAAAAGTAAGTGATCACCACACCCATAAATGCGAGGACACCCAGTTTACCACCCACTCCCTGCAGCATGCTTTTGGAAACCATCAGGAATATCCCGGTAAAGAAGGAGGCGGCCAGAACAAAACCATACCCGCCGGCTATTTTTAAATGGCTCATGCCGATAAAGGCGCCACAATAGATCGCTGTGGGCAGGCCTTGAAGGTAGACAGATCGTTTGTTTAAATCAGGGATAAAGGACGCCGCTAGCCCCACGATAGCAGCTCCGAGTACCGGTCCCAGCCCCATTTCATGGTTAAGGAAAAAAGAGCTCAAGGCGCCCACCGGTACAAAGAGCGCCAGCTTGTACGATTCAAATTCTGTATGCTCCTGGTGCAGCACTTTCCGTAATTTCAGGAAGGCATAAAGTACGAGGATAATGATAGAGGCAAAGAAAATGATCACGGTATAATCCCGAGGGTTTTCTTTCACGATCATCAGCAGGAATAAGGTCAGGATCATGACCAGTAGCAGGATAATGCCATATCTTAGGTATTGCTTCATTGGTGCTGCAAAAATAAGTATTCTGTAAGTTTCAATAAAACAGGGGCGTTCCAAACGGAGCGCCCCTGTTTTCAAGCTTATAGGCTGTCTATTTTTTGAGTACTTTACTGTATTCTGCTTTCTCAGTAGTCATTAAAGCTACCGCTTTTTTGATGGCTGCGTTATAGTTGTTCAATTGGTTCTCGATCTGGCCTTTCTGGTAGTAATAGCGGGTAACGATCTCTGAAGATAAGAGCTCTTTGATCTCGTTTTTGTTGTTAATGAAATCCTGCTTTTTCTCCTGGTTAATTTTGGCCAATAAAGTAGTGTATTCACTTTTGAAGCGCTCAAAGTTTTTCTCCTCTTCTGCGTTCTTTTTTAAAGCATCCAGGATATACTCATTCTTGGTCTCGTATTTAAAGTTTTTTGTACCCAGCCATTTCTGGAATTCATCATATTCCGCGTCTGAAAATTTATAGTCTTTTGCCGGCGCTATATTGGGATGGGCGTAAAAGTATTCCGTAGCATAGTTGAATATCAGCTGATCCCGCATTAGTTTTGAGCTCAGTAAGCTGTAATATTCGCTTTCTATTTTTACATCAGGCTCGATACCACCGCCATCAAATACTTTCCGGCCGGCAAGGGTTTTAAATTCTTTTCTCAGAGAGTCCGGAACAGCAGCTACGGTACCATCTTCATTACGATGAGTGTAATCGAGGGCTTGTATACACCTTCCGGAAGGGATATAATATTTGGCGGTAGTGACTTTTAGCCTGGAGTTATAACCTACGGGCCTAACCACCTGTACCAAGCCTTTACCAAAGCTTTTACTGCCGATGATCACCGCCCTGTCGATATCCTGTAAGGCGCCGGAAACGATCTCAGAGGCAGAGGCCGAAGAAGCGTTGATCAGGATCGTCAGCGGAATTTTGGCATCCCAGGTTTCATTAGTAGTGGGATACTGTTTGTCCCATTCTTTATGCTTGGCTTTTGTACTCACGATGAGCTGTCCTTTGTCCACAAAAAGGTTGCAGATGTTTACCGCCTCGGTAATGAGGCCGCCGGGGTTACCGCGCAGGTCCAGTACAACGCCTTTCAGTTCACCATTGGCATTCGTTTTGAGACTGTCTAATGCTTTGCGTACCTCTTTGGAGCAATTCGGGTTAAACTGGCTGAGGAGTACGTAGGCAACCTGCTTATTGTTGTCAACATAACCGGCATAGGGTACCGAGGGTACCACTATCTCTTCGCGGGCTACTTCTTTGCTGCTTTCCTTACCCGTTACCGGATTTTTAAGGGTTACTTTTATTTTTGAACCGGGAGCTCCTTTTAAAAGCAGGCCTACTTCGTCCTCTTGCCTGCCCTTGACCATATTACCATCTATAGAGACCAGGAAATCTCCGGGTTTGATTCCGGCTTTATCGAAAGGACTTTTTTCTTTGACCTCTGCGATCACGATGTTTTTGTTGGAATCTGCCCGGATCACTACGCCTACACCGCCGTATTTCCCGTTAAATTCCATTTCAAACTGCTCGGCCTCCGCTTCTGTGATAAAATTGGTATAAGGATCTAATTCGTTCAACATAGCGTCCAGCCCCGTTTTGGTCATTTTGCCGGGGTTGATCGGGTCCACGTAAAAAGTATTCAGCTCTTTAAGTACGTTGGTATAGATCTCCAGGTTTTTGGAGATCTCGAAAAATTTATCGGCTTCTGCCTCGTTGAATTGGGCGTAGCTTGTCATGCTTCCAGCTACCAGTCCGAGTCCTAATAAAAGCTTTTTACCCAATGCGATTGTATTCATATATAATTATTATGGCCAGCAATTTAATTAATTGAAGGGGAATAGGCAAAAGTTAATCGTTAAATCCGATCAGGACGGGTATAAATGTAAGTCCCGGCGTTGATTGACCAGGCCCCGGGCATTTAATCAACGAATAGCTCACGGGGTAATTTAAGCTTTTGATCTGCCGCCGAATGAAGCATTACCCGTATAACGGACCGATATCGGGCTTAGTCCACAGCGCTCAATATACTACGCAGGTTGTCTACCTGTACAAAGTCCGCCGCTTTAGCGAAGGCTTCTTCCAGTTCCCGGTTTTGGCTGACACCAAACAGCGCCACTTTTTTATCCTGCAGGTGGGCCTTTGCGACAGCCTCCGCACTGGCTAGTTCACGGTGGATGGTCAATCCTTCCAGGCCATTATTTTGAACGAAGGCAAGCCCTGCTTCAAAATCATCCGTATAGTAATAGGCCCGGATGGATTCATTTTTATTGTTCAGCGCCAGCAGGAAGCTCGTGTCGACAGATTCAATGGTCGTGTAGTTACCTATATCATATTTTTCCAGCAGCACCAGGAGTGCATTGATATAATCCTGCTCAAAATTAGGGTTGTCGCCATGTCGGTATAATTTGCAGTCCAGGGTGAAGGTATAGCGTTCTTTATGTTTAATCGCGGTAAAAATGTCCTCCAGCCGGACAATATTGTAATTAGCATTTGGGAAGCTGGTATAAAAACCAGATTGGATCTCTTCCCAGGTTTTGCTGTTGATCATTTCGTCCAGGTTGGTGCTGTTGTACATCATTTCATCGTGGAACGCGACCAATTGCCCGTCTTTGGATAATTGCACATCTACTTCAATGCCATCGGCGCAAATGAAGAGGGCATTAAGCAGGGATTCCAGGCTGTTGATAGGATATTGGCTGGAAAGGCCCATACCACCATGCCCGAGTATCTTTGTATGAGCGGGTATGCGGAGATTGCCCTTCCGGCAGGACCCCAGGACAAATAGGGCGGCGAAAAAAATAAGTCGTATTGTCATACGCTAAAAAGTGTAAGCCAGGCAAAATCCGGCCCAATTATGAATATAGTTTTTACGGTTCAGGACAGGGGTATAGGTAAGTTGGGCGTAAGTACGGTTTTTATTAAAGGTGAAGCGATAGCCCAGCCTGGCAAAGAGTCCGAAAGAGGTATCGCGTACTGCGGCAGCGCCGTCAGCCATAACAAAATAATTGAACACGATACCCACACCCGCTATAGCACTGTGTTTTCGCCGGCCTATCCTTGCGTAAAGCCCTGCGGGCAGCAGCAGGTCGGGGTTGAAACGGTTCCTGAAATCTTTTAATTTAAAAGTCCCTAAGCCCGCATGTCCCCATAGACTGACCGATCGAAACGCGCTGATCTGTCTTTCATAATTCACGCTGCCGAGGCCGGTTGCCCCCCCGACAGTAATAAACACACTATTCTTAAAATGATTGATGTCTATATTTTCTTTTGGAGTATCATCTGTCAAAATACTCAAAAGGAGATATTTTAATTTAAAATCCAAATTAAAAATAAAATTATTTAGTGTATGTGTTGGAAATGTAGTTATAATATTTACTGTAAAGAAACGTAAATTATCCCGCCGAGCCTGCTACCTGCTACATATTTTGCTTTTATTTAAGAAGTTCGTTTTTTACAGAGTGTGTTAACGGAGGGTTTAGTATTACAAGCTACAATAAATTCATTTTCGCTCCTTTTTTGTTAATTTCGCCCTTAAATTTTCGGAATCCTGACTATGAGCGACAGCGAATTACCAGAAGAAGGCCAATCGCATGCCTATGAAGAGCATGCTACTTCTGTGGATAAAATGTATGAAAACTGGTTTTTGGAATATGCCAGCTATGTAATATTGGAGCGTGCGGTACCTGATGTGCGGGACGGCCTTAAGCCGGTTCAGCGCCGCATATTGCATGCGATGAAAGAGATGGATGACGGGCGTTTCAATAAAGCGGCGAATATTATCGGGCAGACGATGCAGTATCACCCGCATGGAGATGCCAGTATCGGTGATGCCATGGTTAATATCGGTCAGAAAGACTTGCTGATTGAAACACAGGGTAACTGGGGGGATGTGCGTACAGGCGATCGTGCCGCCGCTGCCCGTTATATCGAAGCGCGCCTGTCTAAATTCGCGCTCGAAGTTGCGTTTAATGCCAAAACTACGGATTGGCAATTGAGCTATGACGGTCGTAAAAATGAGCCGGTAACGCTCCCGATGAAGTTTCCAATGCTTCTTTCTCAAGGGGCCGATGGGATTGCCGTAGGTCTTTCCACCAAAATATTGCCGCATAACTTTATTGAACTGATTGAGGCTTCCATTAAACATTTGAAGGGCAAAGCATTCACCCTTTTCCCCGACTTTTTGACGGGTGGCATGATCGATGTTACCAATTATAATGACGGGGCTCGCGGCGGTAAAGTGCTCGTGCGGGCACATATCGAAGAAGTGGATAAGAAAACACTGGCCATTAAGGATGTGCCTTATAGTGTAACCACTTCCGGTCTTATAGAAAGCATACTGAAAGCAAATGAGAAAGGTAAGATCAAGATCAAAAGCGTTGTAGACAATACCGCTGCTGATGTAGAGCTCATCGTACAACTGGCCCAGGGCGTTTCCATTGACCAGACGATTGATGCTTTATATGCCTTTACAGATTGCCAGATCTCTATTTCACCGAACGCCTGTATCATCATCAATGACAAGCCCCATTTCGTAGGAGTTACCGATTTGCTGAAGCATTCGGTGGCTGATACTAAATCCTTATTGAACAAGGAATTGGAGATCAGGCTGGCAGAGCTGGAGAATGACTGGCATTACTCTTCGCTGGAAAAGATATTTATAGAAAAGCGGATTTACCGTGATATTGAAGAAGAGACCACCTGGGAAGGCGTTTTGTCAGCGATAGATAAAGGGTTAACGCCTTATAAGCAACTGTTCCGCCGCGAGATCGTCCAGGAAGATATTATCCGTTTAACGGAGATTAAAATCAAACGTATTTCCAAGTTTGATAGTTTCAAAGCAGATGAGCATATCAGATCGGTAGAAGAAGATATTAAGCAGGTGCAACATAATATAGCGCATCTTACTGATTATGCCGTCGCCTATTACGAAAACCTGCTCAAAAAATATGCAAAGGGTAAAGAGCGGAAGACAGAGGTGAAAATCTTTGACACCATCCAGGCTACCAAGGTGGCCATCGCTAATACCAAGCTGTATGTAAACCGTAAAGAGGGATTTATCGGCTCTTCATTGAAAAAGGATGAATTCGTAATTGACTGTTCGGATATAGATGATATCATCGTTTTCAAAAAAGACGGGGGTATGGTGGTGACGAAAGTTGCGGATAAAACGTTTGTGGGCAAAGACATCATCCATGTAGATGTATTCCGGAAAAGTGATGACCGTACGACCTATAATGTCATGTACATGGACGGGCAAACAGGAATTGTGTATGCGAAACGTTTTAATGTAACCGGGATTACCCGGGACAAGCAATACGACCTTACCAAAGGCAATAAAGGCAGCAAGATCATTTACTTCACTGCGAACCCTAACGGGGAAGCAGAGGTTGTGACCGTAACTTTATCTCCCGGCTCTACAGCCAGGGTTAAGGCTTTTGATTACTATTTTGAAGAACTGGCGATCAAGGGAAGGAGTTCCCAGGGAAACCAGGTAACTAAATACCCGGTACGCCAGGTGAAATTCAAGGAGCAGGGTCGCAGCACGCTGGAAGCTCCTAAGATATGGTATGACGAGCAGGTAGGCCGTTTAAATACAGACGGCTATGGCCGTCTGCTGGGTAGCTTTAACGTGGAAGACCGCATCGTGGTATTCTATAAAGACGGGCATTACGAGCTGACTGATTTTGACCTGACCAACCGTTACGAGCGGGAGCAGATCCTGGCGATTGAAAAATGGATAGCGGAAGACCCGATAACCGCGGTATACTGGGACAATGATAAAAAGCAATTCAATATTAAGCGCTTCCGGATAGAAACCCAGACTTTGAAAAATAAGTTTTTGTTCATTAAGGAGGGCAATAAAAATTACTTGTATTTTGTGACGACCCATCCTAATCCGACTTTAACCATCATGAATGGTAAAAAGAAGGCGGATGCGCAGGTGCAGGAGCTCAAACCGGCAGAATATATGGAAGTCACCGGCTGGAAGGCAATCGGAAGCAGGCTGTCGGATAAAGATTTGCTGAGTATCACGGCTACACTGCCGGAGGCCGGGGAGGAAGACGGAGAAGAGAAGATTGAAGAAAATGGCGGGAGAGCCCCGACTTTGTTTTAAGTAGTTTTAAATAAAAATATTAATCGATATTATTTAGTAGCTTTATTTATTGAAGCAGAAGAATTAAAATCAAGATGAATAAAATTCCTTTAGAAATAATTGCCCTATCGAGTAGTGTAACCCAATTGCAGTCTTACGCAGTCGTTCTGGGAGAAGTAGGCGGACTGAGGCGTTTACCCATAGTGATCGGTAGCTTCGAGGCCCAGTCTATAGCGGTGGCGCTGGAGCAGATCAAGCCTTCCCGGCCACTCACCCACGACCTGATGACTAACCTGATGGAAGCATTCAGTATTACCCTTCTTGAAGTGGTTATTTATCGTTTATCTGAAGGGATCTTTTACGCCCACCTGATTTGCGACCGCAACGGGGAAACGCTGGAAATTGACTCGCGGACATCCGATGCCGTGGCGCTGGCCATAAGGAACGGTTGCCAGATTTATACGTACGAACAAATACTGAATGAAGCTGCAGGAATCAGTGAAGGAACCGGCAGTATACCGGAACTGGAAGCAGAAGAAAGCAAAGAGGAAGAGCCGGCGGAAACACCGGCGCCGAAAGGCCGAAAGAAAAAAAGCGCAGCATCTACCTTAAATCATTATAACGTGGAAGAGTTGAAGGAAATGATGCAAAAAGCTTTAGATACCGAAGATTATGACCTGGCCATCCAGATCAGGGACGAACTCAAAAACAGGGGCGTAAGCGAATAAGCCATCTCCTTAATCTATATCATTTCCACCAGGTAATATTATGTCATCTGAGGTTTCCAACAATCAAAAGAAACGCCAATCTTTATTTAGATCATTCCTGTTTGTAGTACTGATACTTGTGGGTATCAATATAATCGCTTACCGATGGTATGCGCAGCTGGACCTTACGGCAGATAAACGGTACAGCACCACGAAAGCTACTACAGAAATGCTGAAAAGTATAAAGGGGAACGCGACGGTCACGGTTTTCCTCTCGGGTAAAAAGCTGCCTGCCGCATTTAAAAACCTTGCTTATGGTACCGAAGAGCTGCTGAAGACCTTTAGTAACGAGAGCCATCGTAAGGTAAGCTATCAGTTTGTAGATCCTATTGATAATGAAGATGCTGTAAATACAATGCGCCAATATGGTATGACGGGTTTCCCGGTTACGGTGGACGAGGATGGCGGCATGCAGCAGCGCCTGGTGTATCCCTGGGCACTGGTAACCTACATCCCGGAGGACGGGGGCGAGGCGCGTAGTATGCCCGTTATGCTCCAGGAAAGCAATTCGATGGTGTTGAACAAGCAGATCCTGTTGCGCTCGGAGATCATGCTGGAGTATAATCTCGGTAACGCTATACGGCAGTTGAGCAAAGCTAAGGATGATATGGTCGCTTATCTGACCGGTAACGGGGAGCCTACTAATGCGGTAATGTTGAGCCTGGCGCGCAATGTAGGGATTGCCAAATATGGCATGGACTCTCTGAACCTGCAAAGTGTTACGAGCATTCCATCAAGCTATAAAGCCATGCTGATCGTAAGGCCGACGGTACCATTCTCAGAACTGGACCTGTTCAAAATAGACCAATACATCATGCAGGGCGGTCATGTGCTTTTTGCCTTAGATGCTACGCTGGCTAATCTTGATAGCCTCGCACAGTCAAGTACTTTTACGGCGGGTCCACTGAATACCGGTCTTAACGAATTGCTTTTCCCCTATGGTGCGCGGGTGAACGACGACCTGGTGCTGGATGCCATTGCTAATGCGGGCATCCCGGTGGCCGTGGGTGGGGAGGCGCAGCCGCAGAAATACCCCTGGCCCTATTTCCCTGTATTGGAAGGGAATGAACAATTAGCGATCAGTAAGAATCTGCAGGGTGTATTAGCGCGGTTCCCGAGCAGTATCGACCTGAATAAAAATAATGATGCGAAGGTTAAAAAAATACCTTTGCTGAGCAGTTCGGTTTACTCGAAGACCGTTGGCTTGCCGGCTGTGGTGATGTACAATCAAAGTATACTGGAGCAGCCGAACATGGCGACTTTTAATAAGAAAAATGTGGTGGTTGCTGCCTTGTTAGAAGGCTCTTTCGTATCGCCTTTTGCCCAGCAGCATTCGGATGCGTTAACAGCCTTTATCGACCAGCATCAACTGATCGTTAAAAACCAAAGTACCGCGAACGCGAAAATTATTGTTTTAAGTGATGCAGATATCCTGTTGAACGAAGTAGGGGAGAACGGGCCGGCAGAAATGGGCGCGTACCGGTTTGAAAAAAGGTTCCGGTTTGATAATGCTTCCTTTTTGCAAAACAGCCTTACCTACCTGATAGACGATAATAATTTGCTGGAAGCACGCACTAAAAACTTCCAAAGCCGCATCCTCGACCCGAAACGCGTTGCGGAAGAAGCAACCAAATGGCAGTTCCTGGCTATAGGCTTACCGGTGATATTGGTGGGTATTTTGGGTTTGGTGTACACTTATGTACGGAAAAGGAAATACGCCCGGTAAAGTTCTGTATGAGCGGCTAATCGCTACCTGTCCCGGAGTCAACCCTTATGCAGTAACTTAAAGCTGCGCTGCGTATAGTTGCGAACAAGGGATCAGTTGGCAAGGCCGGAAACTAGTATGGGTAGCGACTATTTTACTTTTAGGATGACTAATGGCTGTATCAATGGAATCTATCTTATGACTAAAAAATCTTTAAATTTTAACGCATCATTTTTATCTTAAGCCTAATACGTTTAAATTTGCGCTATCAAAAACATATTTACTCACAACAATAAATAATTAAAATATGGCACACACACTTCCTGCATTACCTTATGCATTCGATGCTTTAGAACCACATATTGACGCTTTAACTATGGAGATCCACCACGATCGTCATCATAAGGCTTATGTAGATAACCTGAACAAAGCAATTGAAGGTACTGATGCTGAAAATCTTTCTATAGAAGATTTAATGGCTAATATTTCTAAATATCCTGCTGCAGTACGCAATAACGGTGGCGGCCATTTCAACCATACTTTATTCTGGGAGATCTTAAGCAATAACGGTTCCAAACCCTCTGAGCAATTAGCAGCTGCTATTGAAACTTTAGGTGGCATGGATGCTTTAAAAGAAAAATTAAGTGCTGCAGGCGCTACCCGCTTTGGTAGTGGCTGGGCCTGGTTGATCGTTAAAGACGGTAAACTGGAAGTAACTTCTACCCCTAACCAGGACAATCCGCTGATGGATGTTGCTGAAGTAAAAGGCACTCCTGTTTTAGGTATTGATGTGTGGGAACATGCATATTACCTGAAATACCAAAACAAGCGTCCTGATTATCTTTCCGCGATCTGGAACGTGATCAACTGGGACGAAGTGAGCAAACGTTATGAAGCGGCGCTTTAAGTAACCATACCAATAAAAAAACAGGTTGCGGGACGCAGCCTGTTTTTTATTGGTATTATAGCGTAATAAATAGCATCGTATCAGGTTTGTTTTTTTCTTTAAAATGATTAGTATTGCGGTTTACATCCTCATTGAAATATTATGATCAGCATTGGTTTTTTATTTTTCCTGGCCTATATTGTTTTAATGGTCGTGTCATTATGGAAGATATTTGAAAAGGCCGGAAAGCAAGGCTGGGCAGCACTTATTCCTATTTATAACCTGGTCGTCCTGCTGCAGATTGCAGGTAAGCCGGATTGGTGGGCCCTCCTGATGTTACTGATGCCGATTACCCATCTTATTTTTCTGCCCTGGACTTATAATATGTTGTCTAAAAGCTTTGGTAAAGACGAAGGATTTACTTTAGGCCTGCTCTTCCTGGGCATTATATTTTTTCCGCTCCTGGCGTTCGGAGATGCGGAGTATGAAGGCCCCTATGGTGATCCGGTAGCCTATCAAGCCTACAAAAGGAAGACAGGCCGGGGACTTTTTGACTTCGATCAGTCACTTTAAAGTACACCTATTCCTGTAAAGAAAAATTAGGTATATCTTAAACTCCTGTCCGGTTCCTTTCCAGCTCCTGACTTTGGTTTTTTCTCTTTTAACTTGCTTGCTGCCGTTTTGTAAATCATGTTGGGTGCATGTTAAGCTCGATATTCCTTTGGTCTCGGTATACATAACTTTCCTGTTCCCTTCTGGAGATGTGGGCTACGATCTATAAACATGGGAACATTACTTACCCCCGAACTGTAAAGTGTGGGTCTTGATGTAATTTATACTTATTTCAGGCCGGCAGAGCCAGGCGTTTATACTTATATGCTGAACCTTAAAAACTTTTTCGATAATTCGAGAGCCTGTAAAGAAATGATTTCAGGGCAAAAAAATGCTACTCCAGGCAGAGTAGCATTTTAAATTGAGACCGTAAGTCGGTGGTTTTTATTTTATCCTATTACCTTCCTTGTCCAGGTCGATAATCTCAAACTTTGCCAGCGTTTCTTTACTCAGTTGCTTTTTATCCCCCACCAGTAAAATAATAAATTCATTGCTGTTTCTGATGTTGTTCTTCGCTAACTGGTTGATCTCACTCAGGGTGATGTCCTTAATGATCTTGCTTTGTTGCCTGGCAATATCTTTTGGTAAATTATACTCCAACACAGTACTTAAATAACCCGCTTTTTGGTTCCCGGTTTCATATTGACGGGCTTCGCTTTGAAGTTTTGCACTTTTTGTAAAGCTCAGCTCATCTGCTTTGGCGCCATCTTTTTTGTAAGTCTGGATAATGTCCAGCACATCGTATAGCGCACTATCCGTAGCATTGGCTTTGATACCGGAAGAGAAGGCGAAAGTACCGGCATATTTACTGCCATTGAAACCGGAGCGTGCTCCGTAAGTCCAGCCTTTTTCTTCTCTTAAATAGAGGTTTAAGCGGCTGTTAAAAACCCCTCCCAGTGGGAAGTTCATAATGCCGGATTTAAAGAAGTTGCCGGTACCATCGAACTTAATGCCGGTAACCTGCGCGACCCTGAACTCGGTCTGGGCCGCTCCCGGGAAGTCAACGAAATAAAGTTTTTGTTTGCCGGTATTTACAGGGTGTTTGTATTCAGGCAACTTCGCCAGCACTACCGGTTTTTGACTGAGTTTGCTTAAGAAGTTTAATTTAGGCATGATCTCTTTCTGCGAAAGGTTACCGACCACAACTACATTTGCTTTATGGGCAGAGAAGTTGTTTTGCCTGTAAGCCTCGATATCTGCCAGGGTTATATTCGGCAACGTTTTATCGGAACCTCCTGCAGGCCATGCTAAGGGAGTATTACCGTAAATCAGCTTGGACAAAACACTGCTGGCAACGCTTGCCGGGCGGGTCAGGTTATTTTTATAACCCTCTATGGATTGCTTGATGGTCCGGTCGAACGCTTCCTGTGTAAATTTAGATTTGGTCAGTCTTTCCTCTACCAATGCCAGTGTCTGGTCAAGATTTTTCGTCAGCGTTCTTACCGATAGGGTAATTTCATCTGTTGACATATCAATGGAAATAGAGCTGCCGAGTTGCTCTAAGGCCAGGGCGAATTCCTCCGCGGTTTTATCTTCCGTGTCTTCATTCATCATGGCTGCAAAGATGTCTGAAAGCCCTTGTTTATTTTCCGGATCGGTCAACTTGCCTCCGGGAAAGCCTATATATATCGTAGTCACGGGGATCTCATCTATCTCTGTACCGATAAAGGAAATGGAACCTTTTTTATCCTGCCAGAATTCAGGCGCTACTACGCTCAGGTTACTACCGGCTGCGGGCATTTCAGAGCGGTTGAAATTATCTTTGGCTTTGTTATAAACCAGTTTGTTGTAACCATAATCCGGCGCCGAGTATTTGGTCGAATCAATATTGAATTTTGAGTCGCCGGCAATGTTATCCGGCTCGTCTTTGGTCGCTACGCTTAAACGTACCGATCCTTTGCCTTTAATGAATTTGTTATAAGCATCCATCACATCCTGTGGCTTCAGTTTTTTGTAAAGATCCAGGTACGTGTTTAAGAAGTTGGGGTTGCCTTTAAAGGTTTCATACGCCGCCAACTGAGATACTTTCCCGCTGACAGACTCTAAGCCAAAGACAGTTCTGGCCTCATTTTTGGTGACAAACTTATTGATATCATCCTGCGTCACCCCCCTCTTTTCAAAGGCTTCAAATGCTTTTCTCAGCTCCGCATCCATGTCCTTAAGCGTGTTGCCTTTAAAAGGAACTACAGAAATGGTGAACTCACCGGCCAGTTCGCTGGCAGAATTATACACGCTGGCCTGAGCAGCTTTTTGTGTTTTCACTAATTGCTGGTACAAAATGGAGTTCTTGCCCTGTCCCATTATTTCCGCCAGGACATCAAGCGCCGCCTCTTCTTTGGTATACCATTGCGGACTAGGATATACTACCCGTAGCATCGGCATTTTCGCATATTGATCTACCATATTTACGTAGCGGTCTTCTGAAAGGCTGGAGTAAGCAGGTTGCATATTGCTTACCTCGGGACCGCGTGGAATGCTGCCAAAATATTTTTCGGCAAGTTTCAATACTTCCTGCGTGTTGACATCGCCACCTACCGTCAGGGTCGCATTATTAGGGCCATACCATCTTAAGAAGAAATTCTTGAGGTCATTGGCATTCACCCGGTTCAGGTCTTCCACATAGCCGATCGTCAGCCAGGAGTAGGGATGCCCGTAAGGGTACAGGTATTTGCTGGCTGTTTCTGAAACAAGTCCGTAAGGCCTGTTGTCATAGTTCTGGCCTCTTTCATTTTTTACGGTGGCGCGCTGTACCTCAAATTTTTGCTGTGTGACGGCATCCAGGAAGAAGCCCATGCGGTCTGCTTCGAGCCAGAGCATTTTTTCCAGCTGATTTTTGGGAACTGTTTCAAAGTAATTGGTGCGGTCGCGGTTAGTAGTACCGTTTAAGGTGCCCCCGGCTTCGGTAATTATTTTAAAGTGCGCCTCATCGGCGACATTGTCTGAACCCTGGAACATCATGTGCTCGAAGAAGTGCGCAAAACCAGATTTCCCGATCTCTTCTCTTGCAGAACCTACATGATAGGTAACATCGACGTGAACGATGGGATCACTGTGGTCTTCGTGAACGATAACCGTTAAGCCGTTAGGTAAAATATATTTAGCGTAGGGTATAACCAGTTCCTCTCCTTTTTGTTCTACTTTTTCAACAAATTTAGCCTGCGCCATCAGTAGTTTGGGAGTAAAGCAGAGGGCAGCGAGTGCCACTGGTAAGACAAGTTTCTTCATTTAGCAATTTGAATTTTTGGATGTGTCAATCTTGCTAAGATACGAAATTGTATTTATGCGGGTATTGTGAAAGAATTAAATGTATTTACCGCGCTATGCAGAGCCCCAGCCAGGCACTTAGTATGCCGGCTGTAAGGCTGGCAAAAATATAGAGCAATGACAGGTTCCAGTGCCCTTGTTGCAGCAATGTGATGTTTTCGGCAGAAAATGCAGAAAAGGTAGTAAATCCGCCGCATAGGCCGGTTACCAATAGCAACTTCAGGCTTTCCTGCGCGGGATTCCTGGAAAGATAGCCCAGCAGCAGTCCTATAACCAGCGAACCCACTATATTCACCCAAAAGGTTCCCCAGGGGTAAACACTTTTATGAAGCTTGCCTATTCCGAAGCCAGCCAGGTACCTCAGCACACTGCCTGCGGCGCCACCGGCAGCGACCAGTAATAATGATCTGAGCATGTGATGGATTTAAATAAAGGCAAAATTAGTAAGTAAAGACATAACAATAAAACGAAACGGGCCGCCTGAGGCCGCCCGTTTCATTTATACTAATGCTGTTTCATTTTCCTTATCCAGGTAAGATTGGACAATATCGATAGCATTAGAGATCACGTCACTCAAGGCAACTATGAACGCATGCTCTTCTGCGATGCTGATCGCATGCCTGAGCGCTTCCGTTTCTTTGGGTATCACCTCCCAGGTCACTTTTTTATCGACAGAGTTAATGCCCTGTAGCAATAGGTTCAGGATTTCTTCTTCTTCCCGGCCTCTTAAGTGCTTCTCGTTACGGATGATGATATGGTCAAACATGCGTGCGGCGATGGTAGCGCATTCAATAATGTCTTCATCACGCCGGTCTCCCACGCCCGCAATGATACCTATCTTACGCGGAGAGTCTACGCTGGACATGAATTCTTCTATACCCAGGTAGCCTGCGGGGTTATGGGCAAAATCAATCATCACTTTAAACTTCCTGAACTCGAAAATGTTCATACGGCCCGGCGTCTGCGCGGCACCTGGCAGGAACGTTTGCAGCGAAAGACTGATATCTTCTGTTTTAAAGCCCCAGAGGTAAGCCGCCAGTGCTGCTGCCAGCACATTGGCAATCATGAACTTTGCCTTGCCGCCCATAGTAAGCGGTACCAGGTTTGCTTTTTCAATACGTATTTTCCAGCTGCCTTTCTTAATAGTGATGTAGCCGTTTTCATAGACCGCTACGATTTTTCCTTCTTTGGAAAACTTGCGGGCATTGGCACTGTCCTCATCCATACTAAAGTAAGCAACATTGCAATCCAGCTCCCTTGCTGATTTTACACTGGCTTCACAATCTGCATTGATCACGGCCCAGCCATCCTTTTTGATGCTGCGGGCCACTACCATTTTCACATTTGCCAGGTCTTTGATCGTATCAATATCTGCAATACCCAGGTGATCGCCCTGGAGGTTAGTGATCACACCTATGTCGCAGCGGCTAAAGCCAAGCCCGGACCTGAGGATGCCTCCTCTCGCGGTTTCCAGGACCGCAAACTCTACAGTCGGGTCTTTTAAAATATATTCTGCGCTCATAGGACCCGTTGTATCGCCTTTCTCCATCATGTGGTTTTGCACATAAATACCATCAGAAGTCGTAAAGCCAACGCGGTACCCGCAATTTTTTACGATATGGGCTAACAATCGGGTGGTGGTTGTTTTTCCATTAGTTCCTGTTACGGCAATGATCGGTATACGGCTTGGCTTGCCGGGCGGGTAGAGCATGTCGATGACCGGAGCGGCCACGTTACGGGGCAATCCTTCTGAAGGGGCAAGGTGCATCCTGAAGCCAGGAGCTGCGTTTACTTCAAGGATTACGCCGCCGCTTTCCTTTAACGGTGCGGTGAGGTTTTGCGCCATGATGTCTATACCGCATACGTCCAGCCCGATTACGCGCGAGATGCGCTCGCAAAGGAAAATATTTTCGGGATGCATCATCTCTGTTACATCTACCGAGGTGCCGCCGGTACTTAGGTTAGCTGTTGATTTAAGGTGCAATATTTCACCGCGCTCGATAACCGTATCGAGTGTGTACTCTTTCTTGGCCAGTATATCCAGGGTATCGCGGTCAACAGTAATTTCAGTGAGTACTTTTTCGTGACCGTAACCTCTGCGCGGGTCCAGGTTTGTTTCATCGATTAATTCCTGCACGGTTTGTTTACCGTCGCCGACCACGTGTGCCGGTTCTCTGCGGGCGGCGGCAACCAGCCGGTTGTCGATCACCAGCACGCGGAAATCATGACCGGTAATGAATTTCTCGACGATCACACGCTTGCTGTATTGCTTGGCATGCTCGAGGCCGGATAGGGCATCTTCCATCGTTTGTACATTAATGGAAGCTCCTTTGCCATGGTTGCCGTCCAGGGGCTTGATCACGATCGGGAACCCGATTTTTTCAATGGTCTCCTGCAGCTCTTTTTCATCCGTACAGATCCCTCCTTTTGCCACCGGTATGGAACTCATATCAAGCAGTCGCTTGGTTGTTTCTTTATTGCAGGCAATGTCTACGGCAATATTACTGGTTTTGCAGGTGATGGTAGCCTGGAACCGCATTTGGTTAACGCCGTAGCCGAGTTGGATCAGGGAGTTGTTGCCCAGTCTTATCCATGGAATATCCCTCGCTACCGCTTCGTCTACGATGCTGGCTGTACTTGGGCCAAGGCGAACCCTTTCCCTTATCCTACGCATTTCCTGCACGTCCGCATCAATATCGTAGGGCACATCGGCAATGATTGCTTCTGCGATACGAACCGCACTTTCGGCGGCATACATACCTACTTCCTCTTCCATATAACTGAAGACCACATTATAAATGCCTTCTGTTTTGGTTTGGCGGGTACGGCCGAAGCCGGTCTCCATACCTGCCAGCGTTTGGGTCTCGAGGGCAATATGTTCAATGACATGCCCCATCCAGGTGCCGGTTTCCACTCTTGAAAAGAAGCCGCCTTCCACCCCTTCGGAGCAACGATGGCTGTACATCGACGGAATAAGCTGCTCAATACGCTCTCTAAATCCCGGGATGAGATTTGTCGGTCTCTGCTCCATCTCTTCCAGGTCTAAACGCATCTGAATGAGCTTTTTCCTGCGCACGCTCCATATATTTGGCCCCCTCAATGCCTGAATTTTAAGGATTTTCATAGTATTCCTGATGTATTTTAAATTAGGTGAACAGCAATTCTGTTACAATTTAAATAACTGTTGCGTAATATCAACACAATAGTAGTTTTTTATTTGCCAATTAAGCAAAAAAGATACACACATTAGTGTTTGCTGATCCTGCATACCAGAGCCGGCATGCGAAGAACAACCGGAAAAGGCCCTTTTATGGTACAAAAGGGCCTTTTCCGGTTGCTGGCGGGAATTTTACTTTTTAAGGATTATTTTTTTATGAATGATCTGCTGCCCGGTCTCAATGCCCAGCAGGTAGACCCCATCCGGGTACTTACCTATCTGAATGGTATTGTCATTGTCATTAGATATTTTGAACGTCGTGAGTACTTTGCCGGAAAGGTCCATTAAATAGATGCTCCTGATGGCCTGGCCGGACTGCCGCTGGATTGTTACTGCACCGGTACTCGGGCTCGGGAACACCCGGAACTGACGCTCCCCTGTATAGCTTATCCCTGTTCCGGAACCTTGAAATTCAACGGCCCCTATATCGATGCTGCTGCCCGACACACGCGCATTCCCGTAATAGTCGATCGTACCGGGATCCGGTGCATTGTTATTACCGCGATTGACGCAATTAATGGTATTGGCCGTTAAACTGAAGTTGGCATTGGTGGCATCATAAGCAACTCCCGACCCGGCGGTAGGCGCCAGTAGAATAAGGTTGTGATCATAAATGTTATTAGCCTGTCCCTGTAAATTTGAGGGCATGTTATTAGCGCTTATATGATAATCAATAAGATTGCCGGATAATTCTAAAAGGTTGGACGCGCAGTAAAAATTATTAAACACGGTATCATTAGGAGCATTAATTAGTTGATTACCGAAAATAATATTATTATAAAGCTTGGCCTTACAGTAAGATCCCCAGGTTTTTACCGCGGCTCCCAGGTCTTTGCTTGTGTTGTTGATAAAGGTATTATTGACTACAGTAGCATTGCAATGCTGGATCCATATCCCGGCGCCGGACATAGAAGAATGATTATTCGCAACGATATTGTTTCTTACCAGGTGGTTGTTTCTTCCCGGAACTTCCGATTCCAGGTTTTGTCCTAATAATTGTATACCGGCTCCACCATCATTAATACCACAAAAGATACCTTCCAATATCTGCTGGTTATTGATCACCAGGTTATTTTCTACAACGGATGACTTTGTCTGCAGCGCGATGGCTCCGTTCTTTGCCATCGTATTATGATGAATATAATTGTTGGATATCCTTACTTTACCCCCTATGGTGGCGTTAACGACACCTCCGCCCAATTCGCTGGTCTTATTATGATGCAATTCATTGTGATCGAACAGCATAAAATTATCGCTCATGGAATTGTCAGACCCGTGATTAAACAGGCCGAAGCCTGAACTTGCCGTATTGTTATAAAATTTATTATTAAGGATATAAACACTATCCTTATATAGCGTGAACATGCCCACGCCGATATTGTTATCGCGTACGATACAATTGCTGAATTTTAGCTTGGTTGGGGTAGGAGCTACATTATTGGAAAGGTGCATTAAAATACCATCGGTCGTGTTGTGGTAAAACTCACATTTATTGATGTAGAGCAGGGGCGTAGTGCTGACGATAAGGCCGTAACTCTGGTATTTTTTCATGTCTTTAAATATACAGTATTCAAAAGTGGGCTGTGCAAAATTGGGTTGGCCTGTGTTGTCAAGTATAATCCCCTTCCAGGCACCTGCGGTAGTCTGGAGGTTAGACCAGCCGGTAGTATCGTTGGCGCGGAATACGATCTTAGCTTTTTCAGTCCCGACCGCAGATAACACACCCTGGCTGTTTATTTCATAATGGCCCATAAATATGACCTCGACTCCCGGAGCTATGGTAAGCTGGCTGTTCAGGGGTATCGTAATGTCGTTATAGATATAGTAGGGGGAACCGGTTGTCGTCCAGTTGCCACTCACCGTGGGGGTATTTATTGTTGTGGCAGCAAGCAGGCGACTGGCATATGAACCAATGATAAGGAGTTGACAGAGAAAATATTTGTACTTCATAAGATCTGTTTTTTTGGTAATGAATACTATTAAAGACATAGTTTTTATTCCAAACAGTTGGTTAAAGCTGGTAAATGACCGGCCTTTTATAAGCCGCTCTTACTATTTTTTTATACATTTGTCTGACAAATCACCAATTTCCAAGTGTTTAATGGAAGTAAAAGGAAAATTAGCGATCGTAGGTGGCGCTATCAATAAAGGTAGTTTTACAGAAGCCGCTTATGATCATGAAGTCGCGAATAATCTCAATTTTTTCGAAAAGGGAATATTAAAAAGAATCATCGTAGAGTCCCGCCTGGGTGCTGCTTCGAGGATCGAGATCATACCTACGGCCTCCCAGATACCAGATATCGTAGGGGAGGAATATTTGAAAGCATTTTCTTACCTGGATGCAAAGAATGTGGGCGTATTGCATATTGCTAATCGCACCGATGCGAACGACCCGGAGGTGGTCGAGCGGTTACGTGTTGCCGATGTAGTGTTTTTTACCGGCGGCGATCAGCTCCGGCTGACCTCTATCATTGGCGGAACTGCATTTCACAAGCTCATGCTGGAAAAGTATCAAAATGAAGAATTTGTGTATGCGGGTACTTCGGCAGGTGCTGCTGCTGCCTCAGAAAATATGATCTACCAGGGATCCAGTTCGGAAGCCATGCTAAAAGGCGAAGTAAAAATGACCGGCGGCCTGGGGCTCATCCCTAATGTGATCATTGACACGCATTTTGTGGAAAGAGGACGCATCGGGAGGCTGTTCCAGGCAGTAGTAGGCAATCCATGGGTATTGGGAGTAGGCCTTGGCGAAGATACCGGGCTGCTCATCAAGAACAATAAAAAGCTGGAAGCTATTGGCTCAGGATTAGTTATCCTGGTAGATGGAAATGCGATTAAAGACACCAATCTCACTTCGGTAGCATTAGGAGAGCCTATCTCGATCAATCACCTGGTAACCCATGTCATCAGTATGTATGACACTTACGACCTGGAAACAAGAGAACTTGAAATTCATAATTCACAGTATACTAAAATCGGCAACTTTATCGCAGATAGCGATCACTAACCGGTTAACATTAATAAGCCGGGCATTTTTTCCGGGGATGCTTTTTTTATTTATAAAATCCCAGTCATGAAGGTGATTATACACGGAGGTTTTTTCTCAGAATCCTCCACCTCTGCCGAAACGAAATTGGCAAAACAACAGGCTTTGGAACGTATTGTGACAGCTGCGTACGAATACCTGCAGGACCATACCGCATTAGAAACCGTTGTTTACGCCTGTTCGCTGCTCGAAGATGATCACTTGTTTAATGCCGGTACGGGCTCCCAGATTCAGAGTGATGGTAAGATAAGAATGAGTGCGGCCGTTATGGACGGCCAAAGCCAGAAAATGAGCGGCGTGATCAATATCGAGGATGTAAAAAACCCGGTGCTGGTGGCGCAAACACTCATGGCTGAAGAGGACCGTATACTGGGAGGTTCCGGTGCGACCGACTATGCGCGGCAACATGGCTATAGCGTCTTTTCAACAGAGATACCCCAGCGGAGAGCAGAATATGAGGCTAAGCGTAAAGCGACCGGAACCGGAACCGTAGGCTGTGTGGCCCTGGATAAAGCAGGCAGGCTGGCCGCGGCGACTTCCACCGGGGGCAAGGGTTTTGAAATTCCCGGTCGTATTTCCGACTCAGCCACTGTTGCCGGTAACTATGCCAATGAATATTGTGGCGTGAGCTGCACCGGCGTCGGTGAGGACATCGTGAGTGGCGCTGTAGCTGCGAAGATTGTGACGCGGGTAACTGACGGCCAGGCGATTGAAACTGCGTTTGCCAAAACATTTGCGGAGCTGAAGCCTTATGACGGTTTTTGCGGCGCAATCGCTATTGATAAAGCAGGTAATGTTTACCACCAGGATTCGCATCCCTCTATGGTTTATGCCAGCTTCGATGGTTCGCATCTGGGCCTTTTCGATTAGGAGATATTAACGCATCATAAAAGCGGGGCTGTTACTCAATTGGAACAGCCCCGCTTTTTACTACAGGTTGATTTTGTCTTAATACAAGCAAAAATCCCGCTCATCAGGGCGGGATTTTTATATTTAAAAGTTTATTTTATCTTAGTGAAAATATTTAATTCTTCACAGGAATTGACATAGTTGGGATCTATCTTAATATAATAACCATTTTTCTTATCTTCCAGCCAGCTCATTAAAAAGTTCATTTTTTTCATCTGCAGGGCTGCGTTCTGGATCATGGTATAGTCATCTTTCAGGTTCATTTTATGAGGCGGCGTTTTGGACTTCAGGTAGATGAGCCTTACTTTCCTTGAACGGTCCATTTCGTCCGTGTAAGCATAAGGTTTGCTGTAGTCGCCTACTTCGAGGTTGGTTACTTCCATCGCCAGGTCCGGACTGGAGATCGCATCCAGGCTCAATATAGTGCTTCCGGTGGTCATATCTCTTACCATACCGCCCTGTTGCTTGGACCGCTCATCATTACTCACCTTGTTTAGCGCCTCTCCGAACGATAGTTTCGAGGCCACCAGGAGGTTCCTTACGCTGTCCAGTTTGGCAATAGCCTTATCATAATCAGCAGCCGTATTTTTAGGAATGATCACGATGTACCTGATCTTGGCATCGTCACCATTACGCTCCAGCATCTTAACCAGGTGGTAGCCGAAGCTGGAACGGAAAACCGGCGATACCTCGCCCGGCTGTAACTTAAACGCAGCGGCTACGAAGCGGCTGTCGTAATTACCATCTTTCCGGTTCAGGTTCATTTCTCCGCCATTCTGTGCGCCATCGTCTTCCGAGTAGATCTGTGCCATCGTTTCGAAGGGGCGCCCTTCATCTACGATTTGTTTCCTGATATCCTCGACACGTTCCCGGGTATATTTTTCAATCTCGGGGTCCACTTCAGGTTTTAATACGATTTCTCCCACTTCAACAGAAGCCGGGATATTCACTTTTTGTTCTTCCGGTATCTGGTTGTAGAACGCTTCTACTTCTTTTGGCGTCACCGCGACATCCTTCACCACCTCCATATACATTTTCCGGTATACCAGTTGTTCGTGTAAAGGTTCGCGGTAGTCTTCCTTGATCTGGTAAATTGATTTACCTACCGTGCGTTCCATCGCGTTTTTATCGCCCCGGAATTCATAGAGCAAAATCCTGGAGATCTGCTCGTCCACAGCTGATTCTACCTCTTGAGGGCTAACCATAACACTATCCCTGTCTGCCTGGGCTACCATGATCTTCGCGGCAATTGCATCCCGCAACATCCCGCATTTCTCGTATTCCGGCAGTTCCACCTTGTCACTCTCGATTTTTCCCAGGTACTGCTTCCCGATCTCAGACTGCAAGATAACTTTACTACCAACGGTAGCGATTATTTTATCGGCATACTGAGTCTGGGCGCTTGCACAAAAGCTGATCGCTGCAATACCTGTGGTCAAAAATAGCTTCTTCATAATTTAAGTCCGCAAAGATAGGTTTTCGAATTGATAAGAATTATTAAATATTAGAAATAATAGCCGAGTCTCAGTGACAGGAAATTATTGAGCTGGTTTCTGCCGTTGCTGAAATTTTCGTAAACATGCTCCCTGTTCCTCAATGGCGTTGCTGACCGCTGGTAGCGCAACTCGGCCCTGATCCGGTCGCTGAGGCGATAGCTGGCAGAAGCGAAGTATTCCCATACGTCCCGCTGAAACGGGTACTCTTCCGGGTCGATCGTCGCCCAGCCGTATAGAGATAACCAGGATTCCTGGCTGCTGATTAAGCGGTTGTAGGCCACACCAGCCCCGAGATGGATGTCCTGGGTCAAATAGGCCTGCAGGGCCAGTGGCATTTCTATATAGTCCAGCTTTAATTTGTAGGTCATTAAGTAGGGGCCCGCTATCGAGGACATTTCCCGGGCATAACGCGAGCCTTTCTGGCTGTAAAGGAGGTCCAGCTGGATGCCTAATCGCTCTGACAGGCTGATGTAAGTGCCCAAACCGGCCTGCAAGCCCAGTTTATGCACCCCGGCATCGTCATCCCCATCTACCTGGGAAAAATTCAAGCCTAAAATGGGCCCGCCCCTGAAGCGCTGATTGCTCCAGAAGCCATTATCCTGCTGGCCCCGGGACTGCAGGGCCATAAAACAAAGCAGGCAACAGCTGATCCAATTTTTCATAATATTCTTATTGGTAACGGATTTCTAACGGATAAATTGTGGTTCCGGGGAATTTATCACACATTTTTATGCTCACAAATGTACAATATCAATAATCGAATGAAATCTTTATTTTTGCATACTTTGAACTTATTGTAAAATTATATTCGACAGATACATGGAATTGAGTAAGAATTACCAGCCTTCCGCAAATGAAGAGAAATGGTATCAATACTGGAACGAAAAAGGCTATTTTAATTCTACTCCGGATGAACGTCCGGCTTATACGATCGTAATGCCGCCACCTAACGTAACCGGTGTGCTGCATATGGGCCATGCATTAAATAACACCGTACAGGATATCCTGATCAGGAGAGCTAAAGCCAGGGGCTTCAACACCTGCTGGGTGCCGGGAACGGACCATGCCTCTATCGCCACAGAAGCTAAAGTGGTGAACATGCTGAAAGAAAGAGGCATCAACAAAAATGATCTTTCCCGCGAGGAATTCCTCAGGTATGCCTGGGAATGGAAAGAGCAATATGGGGGCATCATCCTGCAACAACTTAAAAAATTGGGTTGTTCCCTCGACTGGAACCGGGTGCATTTCACTATGGATAAACCTTATTATGATACGGTACTTAAAGTCTTCGTAGACCTGTACCAAAAAGGAAAAATCTACCGCGGTGTGAAAATGATCAATTGGGACCCGCAGGCCCTCACTGCGCTGAGCGACGAAGAGGTGATCTTTAAAGAAAGCAATTCCAAACTGGTGTATATTAATTACCAGATTGCCGGGTCTGATGAGTACATAACCATTGCGACTGTTCGCCCGGAAACCATAATGGGCGATACGGCTATCTGTGTGCACCCGGAAGATCCGAGGTATGCGCATTTAAGGGATGCCAAAGCTATTGTGCCGCTGATCAACCGCGAAATTCCCATCATCTTTGATGAATACATTGATATGGAATTTGGTACCGGTGCACTGAAGGTAACACCTGCCCACGATATTAATGACTATAACCTTGGCCAGAAACACCGCCTGGAGGTCATAGATACGATCAATGATAATGGCACCCTGAATGAAAAGGCGCAGATCCATATCGGTCTGGATCGCTTTGCTGCGCGTAAGGCGGTGATCGCGGACCTGGAAGCAGCCGGTAACCTCGTGAAAGTTGAAGATTATAAAAACCAGGTAGGCGTTTCGGAAAGGACCGGCGCGGTGATAGAGCCGAAGCTGTCCATGCAATGGTGGTGTAATATGGAGGAGATGGCTGATCCGGCATTGCGCGCCGTAATGGGAGAAGAAATTAAGTTCTTCCCGCCGAAATTCAAAAACCTGTACCGCCACTGGATGAGCAATATCAAGGACTGGTGTATTTCCCGGCAATTATGGTGGGGACAGCAGATACCGGCCTGGTACGATAAGAACGGGAATATTATTGTTGCGGAAAATGAAGAAAACGCGATCGCCCAATACCTCGAAGCAAACCCGGGAGGAAGCGCTGCTGACCTGGAACGAGACGAAGACGTATTAGATACCTGGTTCAGCTCCTGGATCTGGCCGATGCAGGTATTCGGCTGGAATAAAGAAGGCGGCAATAAGGAATTGGATTACTATTA
The DNA here is from genome assembly GCA_964277835.1 of uncultured Edaphocola sp. GTDB lineage: Bacteria > Bacteroidota > Bacteroidia > Chitinophagales > Chitinophagaceae > Edaphocola. The sequence continues at coordinate 24,912 of CAXYKQ010000311.1, forward strand.
CCCGACCAATACATTGGTTACCGCGCCTGATATTATCTTTTTCTGGGTAGCGCGGATGATCATGTCCGGCTATGAATACCGGCAGCAAAAACCATTTGACCAGGTTTATTTTACCGGGCTTATCCGCGATAAGCAGGGACGTAAGATGTCCAAACAACTGGGCAACTCCCCGGACCTTTTACAATTAATAGAAGACCATGGTGCGGATGCGGTACGCTTTAGTGTAATGATCTCCTCACCCGCGGGCAATGACATTCTTTACGACGATGCGTTTCTCGAGCAGGCGCGCAACTTCAATAATAAAATGTGGAATGCGCTGAAGCTGATACAGATGTGGGAGGGCAACCAAACTCAAACTTCAACGGCAACACCCCATTTTGCCACCTTATGGATCCGCGAGCGGATTAAAGCCGTAGCCCTGGAGATCGAAAACCTGTTTAAAGAATTCCGCTTAAGCGAAGCTTTAAAAACCATCTATTCTTTGATCTGGGACGACTATTGCTCCTGGTACCTGGAATGGATCAAGCCCGTATATGGCAGCCCGATCGCTGCAGCAGACCTTGCTGATGCAAAAGATATCTTTAAACAATTGCTGCAACAGCTGCATCCGTTTATGCCTTTTATTACCGAAGAGCTTTACCACTTACTGGATGCGCAAGGTGGCGACCTGATGCCTGCGCTGATCCCGGAATACGGTGATGCAGATAGCGCTTTGCTGGAGCAGGGCCATTTACTGAAGCAATTGATCACCGGCGTAAGAGACGGAAGAAATAAAAACCAGTTGAAGCCGAAAGATACGGTTGCCTTGTATATTGAGACCGCTGATCCGGCACTTTATGATAAAATATCAGAAATTTTACAACGGCAGGTGAACGCTACTGAACTGGTGTTGTCTCCTAACACGGAGGCTAAAGGTTTTGCATTAGTTATTCAAAAGGAAAAGGTGTTTGTCGCTTGTGATATTGAAGTGGACGCGGATGCACAGAAGGCTAAAATGACCGAAGAACTGCATTACCTCAAGGGCTTTTTGCAAAGCGTGGACCGCAAATTAAGCAATGAGAAATTCGTGCAAAATGCTAAGCCGGAGATCATTGCCAATGAACAAAAGAAAAAAGCGGACGCGGAAGATAAAATAAAAGTCCTGGAAGAAAGTTTGGCCAGCCTATCCTGAAAAGCAAATGTTAATTAGGATAGTGCGGGACACGATTCAGAGGGTAATTGTTTATATTTGATAAAATCAGTGGCAGTGTATGAACAGATACAGCGTTTTATTTAAATCATTATGGACGGTTTTATTAATCAGCGCAACCTCG
>CAXYKQ010000312.1:0-10136 GCA_964277835.1 uncultured Edaphocola sp.
CGGAATTTTGATGCTAAAAATCCGCGTACCGCTAACCGGGAAGTTCCTGCCGGCATCATCCCGGCGAGACAGGCTCTGCTTTTTACAATAGTGAACGGCATTATTTTCGTTGCAGCTACTTATTTTATCAATCCCCTGGTATTGGCTTTGTCGCCTGTGGCTTTATTTGTCGTCTTGTTTTACAGCTATACCAAAAGGTTTACACCGCTGTGTCATCTCGTTTTAGGTGTTGGGCTGGCCTTGGCGCCTATCGGTGCTTATTTAACGGTGACGGGAGTTTTTAACCTCGTACCTTTATTTTTCTCTTTTATCGTATTAACCTGGGTATCAGGTTTTGATATCATCTATGCTTTACAGGATGAAGACTTTGACCGGGAACATCACTTAAATTCCATTCCTGCAGCACTGGGTAAACGCAAGGCATTAATGGTCTCCAATATCCTGCACGTGCTTTCCGGCCTGCTGATTATCGGCGCAGGTATTTATGCTCATTTTGGCTGGATCTATTGGATAGGAGCATTGATCGTACTCTCATTGCTGGTGTACCAGCATACCCTGGTTAAACCTCATGACCTGAGCAAAGTAAACCTGGCTTTTGGTACTACCAATGGTATTATCAGTCTCGTATATGCCGTATTTACGATCGCCGATATCATCATACTATAGTCGCTAAAAAATCTAATAAGCACTCCGCTTAAAGATTCCCGCAAAAAAAGGCTCGTCAGTCGTCCGTATTTTTAGCTATTTTTAATGCTGCTTAAAATCAGACTATTTATGTTACTGCCGCAAAAGCATACCGGAGCCGATACTACTATATTTTCTGTCATGTCGGCTCTTGCCGCCGCACATGGTGCCATTAACCTGTCTCAAGGCTTCCCCGACTATCCTATAGACACCAGAATCCAGGAATTGCTGCAGGAAGCTACTGTTCAGGGCTTCAATCAGTATGCGCCCATGCCCGGTCTGCCCTTATTGACGGAGCAGATCGCGCAACAAAAAAACCGGCAGTTAGCCCTGCGGATAGATCCTTCGCATATAACTATATGTCCCGGCGCTTCCTATGGCATTTTTGTCACATTGGCTACTGTTTTAAACAGGGGCGATGAAGTCATTATCCTGGAACCGGCTTATGACGCTTATATACCCGCCATTGAGATCAACGGAGGAGTTTCTGTACCGGTTCCTTTACATTACCCCGACTTTTCGGTAGACTGGGACCGGCTTAAAGCGGCAATCAATGTAAAGACAAGAGCCATCATCGTCAACACCCCACATAACCCTACCGGCATGGTGTGGTCGACGGCGGACTGGCAACAGTTAACGTCACTTGTTGCGGGAAAAGAAATCATGGTCATTTCCGATGAAGTTTATGACCAGATTGTGTTCGACGGGGCGAAGCATCATAGTGTATTGCAGCAGGAAGCTTTAAAAGATCAATGCGTAGCTGTTTTTTCTTTTGGCAAACAGTTTCATGCTACCGGCTGGAAAATAGGCTACACGATTGCTTCAGCCGCAATTACTAAGGCAATCCGTAAAGTACACCAGTTCATTGCTTTCTCTGTCAATACCCCGGCGCAATATGCCCTGGGTAAATTTATGCAGCTATTTCCTGATGAAGACAGCTGTGCTTTATTGAATGGCAAAAGAAATTTATTAAACCAGTTACTGGCCGACACCCCGTTTAACCTACTGAAAGCCGCAGAAGGCAGCTATTTCCAGGTGGCAGATTATAGCCAATGGAAAGATATGCCAGACACGGAATTTGCCCAATGGCTGACGAAGGAAGCCGGCGTAGCTACGATTCCTTTGAGCGCATTTTATAAAGACGGCACTGATAATAAGCTGGTACGTTTTTGTTTCGCTAAAGAAGCTACTACGCTTGAGGCAGCAATCCAAAAAATAAAGGCTAAGCTATAACGCTCAGCCTTTATCTTACAATGAAGCAATAATATTGTTTACCTGTTCTTCAATCTCCGGTTCGGTCATGTGTATTTTCACAAAAGGTTTACCGGTGATTTTCTCATACAGTTCTATATACCTTTCTGATATCTCTGCTACTTTCTGGTCGGTCATTTCCGGTATTTCCTGGCCGTCTTTGCCCTGGAAACCATTTTCCATCAACCATTCTCTTACAAACTCTTTAGACAACTGTCTTTGCGGTTTATTTTCCTCCTGCAAACGATCATAGGTATCGGCATAAAAATAACGGGAAGAATCCGGAGTATGGATTTCGTCGATCAGGTAGATCTGGCCGTCTATTTTACCGAATTCATATTTCGTATCTACGAGGATGAGCCCTCTTTCTTTAGCCATCTCCCGGCCACGTTCAAACAGGGCCTTGGTAATGCGCTCAAGCTCTTTGTATTCCGCTTCTGAAACCAGGCCACGGGCGATGATCTCTTCGCGTGATATGTCTTCATCATGACCTTCATGCGCTTTCGTAGAAGGCGTAATGATCGGTTCGGGGAAAAAGTCATTTTCTTTTAAGCCATCCGGCATTTTAACGCCGCAAAGCATGCGTTCGCCGGCTTTGTAGGTTCTCCAGGCATGACCGGAAAGGTTACCGCGGATGACCATTTCCACCGGAAAGGTCTCACACTTTTTACCCACAGTTACATTGGGTAACGAAGTGCTATCAATTACCCAGTTAGGTACGATATCTTTAGTCGCTTCCAGGTTAGCCGCAGCGATCTGGTTCAGTACTTGTCCTTTGTAAGGTATAGGCCTTGGCAATACCACGTCAAAAGCAGAGATCCTGTCACTGACAACCATAGCCAGGTATTGGCCGGCAATCGTGTACACATCCCTTACTTTTCCTTTATAAAAATCAGTTTGATTATTTAATTTCAGCATTTTCTAAAATTGGGAGTGCAATTTAATCAAATATTAGCGAAATAGCAATGTTAAATTATTTATCCTTCAATTCAAAGACTACCGGGACAATAACATAAGACCGCACCTGCTTTTTATTGTTGTCTAAAGCGGGTTTCCAAGCCGGCATATTCCTTATCAACCTGAGAGCTTCTTCCGGCAGGCCATAGCCTAAATCCTTTCCTTCCAGGATAGTAGCAGCACTAATACTGCTATCCACCTCTACAATAAACTGAATAGCTACAAGCCCTTCAATTTTATTTTCAACAGCTTTTGAAGGATAGATTTTATTTTTCCCTATATAATTTTGATAGTTAAATGAAGGAAATGCCCCCTGGATCAATGTTGTGTTTTTATCTACCGGGAATTGATACCTGCTATCCAGCAAAACAGGATCGTCTAATTTAAAGTCAATAGGCAGTGTCCTATAGCTTCTTACTACCTGCCCATTCTGGGCTGCTGGTTTCCAGGATGGCATGTTTTTAACTACACGTATCGCTTCTTCCGGCAAGCCGCTCCCCAACTCCTTACCGCTCACTGCACGCACTCCAGAGATACTGCCATCTTTTTCAATAATAAACTCTACAACAACCCTCCCTTGAATTTCGGCCTGTTGCGCGGATTTCGGGTAGTGTAGATTGTTATTCAAATAGGCAGAAAGATCATATGCAGGTTCTGCTTTAACCTGAATAGCCCTGAATACCTCGTTGCGATTTTTATCCTCCTGCGCTTCTTTACTGTTCTGTGTTTGTGCAACACATAAGCTTGCTAGTAACAAAAAACTAATTGTAAATATTATTTTCATAAGATTGCAAATGTAGTTTATCTATTTTATTGCCAATATAGAAATTGACAGGGATTATTTTGGCTTTCTGCTATAATATTGAAATTTTACACCGTACTGAAAAATGAACCTTGTTACCGCTCGCTAATTTCGTAATTTTGCCTTTTAAATTTCGTGAGTATAGAAAATCATGGACACTAATTTAAGAGAACAAATTCTTCTGCTATCCCAGGTACCACTCTACGGTATTATCATTGGCATAGAATTGTTCATTATGAACTTCCAGCTTAAAAAGCTATATACCCTTAAAGAAACCCTGCAAAATATTTATTTGTCACTGGTTTGCTTCGTGGTAGACCTGGCCTTCCGTGTGGTATATCTATTAATCTTTGCCTGGTGTTTTAAATATGCTTTTGTGCATTGGGACCATCATGGCTGGATCTATTGGTTGAGCCTGGTCATCCTGCAAGACCTGGCCTTTTACTGGCTGCACCGTAATGATCATTTTATCCGCTTTTTCTGGGCAACCCATGTGACGCACCACAGCGCGATCAATTATAATATTACCGTAGGTTTCCGCTCGTCTGTATTAGAACCATTATATCGTTTTGTGTACTTTATCCCGCTCGTATTTTTGGGTTACGAGCCCATTGATATTTTGTTCGTCTTCTCCGCCACTCAAATATGGGGCACTTTGATTCATACCAAAGCAATCGGCAAGTTAGGGTTCCTGGAATATATCTTTGTCACTCCCTCTCACCACCGGGTCCATCATGCTTCTAACGCCAGGTACCTGGACCGGAATATGGGGATGTTCCTCATCATCTGGGATAAAATGTTTGGCACCTTCCAGGAGGAAATCGATGAAAAAGAATATGAGCCGATCCGCTACGGCTTGACCCATAACCTGGAAAACCCGAACTGGATCATGCTGATCTTTCATGAATTTGTCGCTATTGTACAGGACTTGAAGCAACCGGGCCTGACCTGGAAACAGCGCTGGCGCTACCTGTTTGACAAACCCGGCTACAGCCATGATGACAGCAGGATGACTTCTGATAAAATGCGCGCTGAGGAGGCACAAAAGGGGCAGGAGAATGTACCGCTAACAGATACCACTAAAGAAGTGGAACTGGCGAAAGGATAATGTAAAACGGCCCGCGATGATCGCGGGCCGTTTTACATTACAGGGAACCTACCTGCTTATTAAACTATTTCAAAAAATCAGGTGCTTTGTAAGCCGGATCCGGGTATTTGTAAAAACCTTCTCCTGAAGCGGCTCCCAATTTACCCGCATCTATCATCTGTTTCAATAAGGCTACAATTTTAAGTTTGACAGGGTCCGGTGCTGCATCCGCAGCCATTTTATTGATATTATAGGCAGTGGTGATCCCTACGATGTCCAGTGTCGCAAAAGGCCCTACAGGCGCGCCGGTAGCGGCCATCCAGGTTTTATCGATTGTTTCCGGGTCAGCCACTCCATTTGCCCATAAGGCGCTGGCAGCGCTTAAAAAGGGTACCAGCAGGGAGTTAAGAATATAGGCTGGCTGCTCTTTATGTAAGGGTAAAGCGAGCATCCCTATATCTTTTGCAAAAGACACTACCGCATCAAACACTTCTTTATCGGTACCGGAATGGCCCATAATTTCAGCCGTGTTATGCTTCCATATTTCATTAGCAAAATGCAGTGCCAGGAATTTTCCGGGGCGGCCGGTTGCTTCAGCAAACATACTCGGCAACAGGGTGGAAGTATTGGTTGCAAAGATCGTTTTTGCCGGTGCTACGGCTGCCAGTTGCTGATAAAATGCTGTTTTGATGGCGGGATTTTCAGGGATGGCCTCTATAAGCAGGTCGGCGTCTTTTACAGATATAGCCAGGTCTGTAGTTGTATCAAGGCGCGAAAAGGCCGCCGCAATCGACTCCTCATTTGCTTGCAGGTCCTCCCGGAAGCCGCCGCAATCCTTTCAAAGGTGGTTTTAGCTTTATCCAAAGCTGCATCGTTAATATCATATACGGTGACGTTGAACCCATGGTAAGCAGCCTGTAAGGCTATCTGGGCACCCAATACGCCGCTACCGGCAACAGTTACATTTTTAATAGTCATGATCTTTGATTTTTTTATTGAATATAAGTAGCAAAATCAGCTGCTGTATTCCTTACTTTTTTCATATTGACCAGCCAATCGTTTTCCGCGTCCCGGTAACCCAAAGGAAGCAGTAAAACACTCTTCAGACCTTGTTCTCTCAAACCCAATAATTCGTCCAAAGCCGCATTATTGAAGCCTTCCATAGGCGTACTATCTACTTTCAACTCTGCTGCCGCGGCGATTGCCAGTCCTAAACCGATATAAGCCTGCCTCGCCGTATGCACAAAATTCTCTTCGGGTGTCTGTTGCAGGTATGCGGCTTTCAGCCGATTGGTATAATCATTGAAATGGCCTTCTTTAAGTCCCCTTTCCGTAGTGGTCACCTGGTAGATATCATCGATTCTTTCTTCGGTATACTTATCCCAGGCTGCAAATACCAGGAGATGAGAACAATCGGCAACGATCTGCTGCCCGGAAGCAATCGGTACGATCTGCTCTTTAAGCGCCGGATTACTGATTACCAGTAAGCGGAACTGCTGCATACCCGAGGAAGTGGGCGCCAGTCTCACAGCTTCAACAATCTTAGCGACAGCTTCGTCGGTCACTTTTTTAGTATTGTCGTATTTCTTAGTGGCATAACGCCACTTCAAATCATCTATCAAACTCATATTTTATTCTTTTTAGTAAATAGCAATTAATGTGGCGATAATAGCCAGTAAAGCCGGCAACGCCTGTACAAAAAATATTTTCTTCGACGCGGTAAGCGCTCCATAAAGTCCGGCTACCGCTACGCAGGCCAGGAAGAACAATCTTATATTGATAGCCCATACCGGCGCTTCGATCAGCATTGACCAGATAAGCCCGGCCGCTAAAAAGCCATTATACAACCCCTGGTTAGCGGCCAGACCTTTGGTAGGTTTAAATAACTCGGGAGGCAATGATTTGCCAAAAGCTTTCCGTCCTGCGGTTTCCCACGCAAACATTTCCATCCAGAGAATGTAGATATGCTCAATGGCTACTATCGCTGTCAGTATAATTGCTACGTATTGCATGATGCTAATTTTATTGGTTCGTTACGTTTAAAATTACTTCTATATTGTTACGGGTAGCGTTAGAATAAGGACATACCTGGTGCGCTTTCTCCACCAAAGCCTGCGCTGTCGCCGCATCCACACCAGACACGTTGACGTCCAGCACAACGGCTAAACCGAATCCGCCGTTTTCGATCTGCCCGATACTTACTTTTGCCGTCACCTGTGTACCGGTAACCTCTGTCTTACTCATAGAAACCACACGATCCAGGGCGCTGCCAAAACAGGCAGCGTAGCCAGCGGCAAACAATTGTTCGGGATTGGTATGATCATCATTTGCGCCGCCTAAAGCTTTAGGATGCCTTACCTGAAGATCCAGTGTGCCGTTATCTGTTTTTACATGGCCGTTTCGGCCCCCGGTTGCTGTTGCTACAGCGGTGTACAATGCTTTCATTTTCGTATTATTTATATTTTTTTAAAATTTTTGTGGTGATACCTCTCAGGAATATTAATTCTTCACGAGAGAGATCGATATCCTCCAGCAACTTATGCGGAATAGTTGCTGCTTTCTTTTTCAAATCTTTCCCTTTTTTAGTCAATGTGATGAGCACAACTCTTTCGTCTTCCTTTTGCCTGGTCCGGGCCACTAATTCTTTCGCCTCCATCCTTTTCAACATTGGGGTTATTGTTCCCGTGTCCAGGTAGAGTTTATCGCAAATCATACTTACGGTAGCCTGCTTTTCTTCCCAAAGCACCATTAATACCAGGTATTGCGGATAAGAAATATCCAGTGCATCCAGGTAAGGACGGTACATACTCACTATCTCTTTAGATAAAGTATATATATGGAAACATACCTGCTGTTCGAGTTTCAATAAATCGTCTTCATTTTTCATGCCGTCCTCCTAATAATGATTGTACAAAATTACACACAATTATATTGTACACAATACAATTGTAGCAAATATTTTGTTAACGTAAAAGATGAAGCTACATTATTGCCTGATTAGTATGGAATAATTACCTTTCCTGAAAAATTAAAATGGGTTTAGATTCGGTAGAATTAATCATTGCATTTGAAAAATACTTTAAGGTAGACATCCCGGACCGGGAAGCGGAGAAAATGTACGGGATCAGTGATGTGGTCGACTATCTGGCTTCTATAAAAGATCTTAAGTCAGAGGATGAAGAAATTAGTGTTTTATTACAGCATAAATTCGCTTCATTACTTAAGCTGCAGTTAGTAGATCCGATTTTCAGGCAATATAATAATAAAGATGAAGAATTCTGGAAACTGTTGAAAATGAATACCGGTTTGAAAATTGTAGTACCAAAGTCCTTAACAGAAAGGCAAATTGAAGCGCTCAACTTTTTTCAAAAATTGTTCTATAAAAAACCTGATTACATAACGGATCAAATCAACTACAAACGTTTTCTTGAAGTTATTGCTTATATAAATTATGAAACACTGGTGAATCCGGCTCAATGCAATACCCGGGAGGCTGTAACAGTTGCGGTTGCCGGTATTACGATTAAGCTAAATGGCCTGGATCCTTACGAAGTGTATCCTGATTCGAGATTTGTAGATGACCTGGGGATCAACTAAGCATCCAGTAGATCACAAAACCAGTAGCCAAAAGTTTCGGTACCGTGCTCATAAGTGCGGTACACCTTTTCACCGACAGTGAAGTCTATGGGCATTTTAAAATACGGCGCTTCAAAGCAAAAAGTGTGAAACTCCCCGTTTTCACCGGCAGGATCAACACCAGCAGGAAGATCTTTTATAAAATCACGATCTAAAACCCGGCCTGTAAAAGATTCATCTAAATATGCCGCATTGACGGACACGACAATGGCTTTAAAGTCCAGGTCAATAAACTCCTCTACGATTGAACGACTATTCCTCTGCCATAACGGGAACACACCTTTTAAGCCCACCTTTGCCAGCTGCAGCTCCCGGTATTGCTTCAGATCTTCCAGAAAAATATCGCCAAATGCTGCGTATGCAAACCCCTTCGTGACCAATGGCGCTACAGCTTCCTGCATAATGGACTCGTAGGTAGTATTAGTACACTGCGCGGGAATAGGTATAATGGAATAAGGCAGCTCAATGGCTTCCAACTGGGCTTCGAGCAGGCTGCGACGTACGCCATGCATACTCACCCTTTGCTGCGCTTCATTAATCGTCGTCAGCAAATGGCCGACGGTTACGCTTTTATCCTGCAACAGATAATGAAGTGCTAAAGCCGAATCCTTCCCGCTGCTCCAGTTAAAATAGGTCTTTCCACTCATCTTCCTGACAGGATCAATTGATTAAAGATTAAAAGTTACCGGTACGACATAATAAGACCGGACCGCTTTACCATTTGCTACAGCCGGTTTCCATTTCGGCGTCGTTTTCAATACACGGATGGCTTCTTCGGGGAGGCCATGACCCAATTCCTGCCCTCTTATTACCCTTATATTTGAAATGCTGCCATCTTTTTCCACTACAGCTTCAAGAATTACCCGGCCCTCTATATTGGCCTTCTTCGCAGCTTTGGGATAACGAATATGCTTTGCCAGGAATTCAGCGAGATTAACCGTTGGATAAGCCTTTTGCGACACGATGCGGAATATGCCACTTTCCCCCGCCTGCGTTTCCGCTGGCACCTTTTTAGGCGCCGGTACCAGCTGTTCCGTTTTGTTGTTGTGCTCCTGTGCTTGCGCACCAACAGCCGAAATCAATAGTAATAATGTCGCGATTATTTTAAAATCCATAGAACAAATGTAATGGATTTGTCCTTAAGTCCCGGACGATTAAGAAGATGAGGACAGCCATATTAGCAAATCAGCGGATAGTTGCTTAATTTTGCCCTTTACTATTTGAATTTCCCCGTGCAGCAGTCTGTTTTTTTAATCACGCCTCCTTTCACCCAGTTGAATACCCCCTACCCGGCAACGGCTTATCTTAAGGGGTTCCTGAATACCAAAGGCGTACCTTGTAAACAGGCCGATCTGGGCATCGAGGTCATTAATGCGATTTTTTCCCGAAATGGCTTGATCGCATTATTTGAAGCAGTAGCTGCCGGAAATTTTACGTTAAGTGCCAATGAGCGACGTATTGTAGCTTTACAGGATGATTATATTGCTACCATTGAGCCGGTCATCTCGTTTTTCCAGGATAAGAACCCGACTTTGGCGCATAGTATTTGCACGGGAAATTACCTACCGGAAGCCAGTAAGTTTGAACAGGTAGCTGACCTGGAATGGGCTTTTGGCACTATGGGCATCCGGGATAAAGCCCGCCACCTGGCGACTTTATACCTAGAAGATATCGGCGACCTGATCAAAGCCACTGTTGATCCTTTTTTCGGCTTTAGCC
>CAXYKQ010000313.1:0-3052 GCA_964277835.1 uncultured Edaphocola sp.
GGATTGCCGCCCACCTGTTCAGTTCCCTTTTTATAACCGGACTGGCCACCGGCGGTATTCAAAACGATCGCTTTAAATCCCCCCTGTACCTCCAGGCCTTTTTCCCCGAAATAAAACCAGCGGTTGGCGCCCACGAAATTAGTCCCCATCGGGTTATCCAGGAAGCCGTCATGATTCATATCTACTTTCATCCAGTCGCTGCGACCGTGTAGCAGTACACTGGTCGAAAGATGTTTATTGAAATTATGGTTCAGGATCAGGTTACCTTCCGATCTTCCCTGCGAGCTCTGATAACCATTAAGCACAAGCCTCGGCGTTTTCGCTTCAAACGGTTTCAGCCACTCCACATTGATCTGACCTGCGGTACCTTCAAACCCATTTACTACACTACCTGCACCTTTGCTCAACTGCATACTTTCTACAAAGGTGCCCGGTGTAAACGTCAGTCCCGTGACCGATGCAAGGCCCCTGATATCGGGAACATTTTCACGGGTAAAAGAGGTATAGGCTCCGGCAAGGCCCAACATCTGGATCTGCTTATAGCCACTTACCGCATCAGTAAAACCAACATCAACAGAAGGGGTAGTCTCAAAACTCTCACTAAGATTGCAGCATGCTGCTTTCATCAGCTCGCCCGCACCTATTCTTTCCACTTTTAAGGCTCCCGAGGTACTGATGCTGGTCGTTTGTTTACGACCGATCACCTGGACCGATTTCAACTCATCGGCACTTAAGCGGTCTTCTTTCAAACGGATTTCGATCCCTTCCAGTTTTGCATCAAGCAGAACATCCTGGCTGGTATAGCCACTATAGGTAACTTCCAGTATGTTTACGGTATCTGCCACATCAATGGTGAACGTACCGTTGATATCAGAAACCTGGTTAAACTGTTTATCTTTTGATTGAATAAATGCACCGATGAGCGGTTCCCTGGTTTTTGCGTCCACTATAAGCCCGCTCACTTTTTTTGTCGCGGCGCTTCGCTCCTGCCCTGTTTCCTGCGCAGAAACAGTATAGGCCGGAGTCAATAATGTAGCCAATAAACCAATCTTAAAAAAATGCTGCATGCGCGGGTTAATGTGCACCAACTTCCCCGTAAGCGCAGCAATCAGGAAGTTTATTATAATCCGCTTCAGTAGCTTTTGTTGCACCGGCATCATGCCCGGCTTTAGCAACACTTTGCTCTATTTTAGCCAGCGTTGTTTTTTTGTTATTATAAACGACTTTAAGTTCTTTAGTCGTTTTGTCCCATTCGGCACGTTTAACACCAGGAATGTAAGCGGCGTCTTCGATCCGCTTTTTACACATCCCGCAATTACCTTCCACGGTAATGGTTGTCGCTTCAATACCTGTTTTTTTATTTTCCTGGGCATTCAGGGATGCAGTACCCAGCGCAAAGGTAGCCAGGGCGGCTAATATGATATTTTTCATTATTTAACGTATTAAGTGTTTTGCATAAATTCGAGATCGGTAATACTCGAACCTGTTACCCATAATAGGTTAAACGCTGAAATAATTTATAAAGTGGAATTCCCTGCCAATTTCCTCCAGGCGGGGCATTAGCAGGATATACTGATATTGCAAAATCCGGGAGTAGTTCCTGCACGAAAACAGGCGTTATTGCAGCAACAGGCAGTAAACCAGGTTGCAATACCTGCAGTTGCCATACATTGGTACCGGAAGACTGGTCTACCTGGATCTTGAGTGCTACGTCTTTCTGGCTGCAACAAGATTTTTTAACGGATGCTTCTTTTTGCTCTTTACGCTCAGTTTTCTTTACCGGGCAACAGCAAGACTTTGTTTCAACCTCGTTAACACTAAAAGATTTAAAATCATTACCGCAAAAATGCAGCTGCACTACCGATCCGGAAACGGACAGGCTGTACATGAACAGCATAAAAACGGCAATCATTCTTTTCATAATATGCCACAAAGATAAACAGTTTTTCGGCTCCCCGAACACCTGTACAGTTACTTACTTCAATTTTACAAATCTTTTCAGAAATTCTGTAAACGACCTACAAAAGCTAATATATCTTATTTTTGCAACTCAAAAACAAATTACTATGCAAAGCGAAGAATGGGAAGACGAGGAACTGGATGAGCTGGAAGAGAATACAGATGGAACACCGGAGCTGGAAGAGCGGGCCCGCTTCACCGTAGATAAAGGGCAAAGCCAGGAGCGCATGGACAAATACATCATGGCGCATGTGGAAGGCGTTACCCGCAATAAGGTACAACAGGCTATTGACGAACAGATGATATTAGTAGACGGGAAACCTACGAAAGCGAATGTAAAAGTGAAGCCCGGTATGGAAATCATCTATTTTGAAACCCGCAGACCAGATCGCTCTGAGATCATCCCCGAAAAGATGGACCTGGAGATCGTTTACGAAGATGACCAGGTGCTGGTGATCAATAAACCCGCGGGTATGGTGGTACACCCGGGATGCGGGAATTACGACGGGACTTTGGTGAATGGCGTGGCCTGGCACCTGAACCCGGAGCATGATAAAACACAGATCATAGACCTGCCCAGGATAGGGCTGGTGCACCGGATTGATAAAGATACCAGCGGGCTGGTCCTTCTGGGAAAAACGCAGGAGGCTATCGAGTTTTTGTCGGCCCAGTTCAGGAAGCATACGATACACCGGAGGTATATCGCCCTGGCATGGGGCCATTTTCAAGAGCCGGAAGGGACAATAACCGCACACATCGGCAGAAATCAAAGATTCCGCAAAAAAATGGACGCTTTCCCGGACGGGGATTATGGCAAACATGCGGTTACGCACTATAAGGTTCTGGAGCAATTTCATTATGTCTCCCTGCTGGAATACCGCCTGGAAACGGGCCGCACGCACCAGATCCGTGTGCACAGCAAGCTGATCGGGCATCCTCTGTTCAACGACGCGACTTATGGTGGCGACCGGGTGGTCAGAGGAACGATCTATACCAAATATAAACAGTTTGTAGAGAATTGTTTCAAAATGCTGCCCCGGCAGGCCCTTCATGCCCGGGAGCTTGGCTTTATCCATCCGGCAACAGGGGAAGA